>CAZBYM010000020.1:8689-19078 GCA_964495745.1 uncultured Chryseobacterium sp.
CCTGAATTTCAGGATGTGAACCAACGTAATCCCAAAGCAAAACACCTAACGCAAGAAAAAGCAGATTCACGATGACCATAACGGAACTAAATGTGAGCATGTTCTTCTGCGCTTCACCAATCGATTTGCAGCTGATATTTTTCTGCATCATCTCCTGATCCATGCCGGTCATGGTTATTGAGATGAACATTCCGCCGAAAAATGCTTTCGGAAAAAAAGTTCCAGACTTCCAATCGGTGTTAATGATTTTGGAATGTTCGCTGTCGAACACATGACTCATAACGCTGCTAATGTCAAGTTGATCTGCAATCAGAATCACACTCAATACAAGCGATAGCAACATGAACGTGGTTTGGAGTGTGTCTGTCCAGATTATCGTCTTCACTCCGCCTTTGAATGTGTAAGCAACAATGAGCAGCACAAAAATTCCGCTTGTTACCCAGAACGGAACATCCCAAGCTTCGAAAATGAATTTTTGCAGCACCAGAACTACGATGAACATTCTGCAAGCCGCACCTAGCACACGCGAAACCAGAAAGAAGAATGCTCCTGTTTTGTACGCATGTACTCCGAATCTTTTTTCGAGATACGTATAAATTGAAGTCAGATTCATCTTGTAGTAAAGCGGCAGAAGTACTTTCGCAATGACTAGATAGCCAAGAAAATATCCAAGCACAACCTGGAAATAGAAAAAGTGTGTTCCTCCAACATTTCCCGGCACCGACATGAATGTTACTCCGGAAAGTGACGCGCCGATCATTCCGTAAGCGACGAGAAACCAATTTGAAGAACGATCACCTACGAAATAGGATTCGTTGCTTGCTCCACGGGATGTCCACCACGTAACTCCGAAGAGGATCAGGGTGTAGATTCCTACGCAGAGTAAGATGAGTGCGGGTGTCATTCTAAAGAATTTGGTGCAAGATAAGTGTATGCTTGTCTTGGAAACCAGATGAACAGAAACAGGAAATGAACAGAGTTATTAACCACCCATGTAATTTCAGGTGAAATTCTGTTTTGTCAGTTCGAGCGCAGTCGAGAACAGCAAAACAGAATATGCCGACGAAAGATTCCAATGCAAATCGGGAAATCGGATTGCATAATTTGTTGAGTTCTCGACTGCGCTCGAACTGACAAATTATTCGACTCCGTCAATGCACAATCACAATCTTCCTTCTGATTTCTTCGCAAGTACTGATGATTCGCAGAACATACACGCCCGCTGCATATTGACTGAAATCCATCGTGCGGGTATACGTTGACATGTCAATCAATACGTTTTCCTGCAAGAGGATGTGGCCATGCATGTCGGATATTCTGTAATAGACCGCGGTTTTCGCATCTGGCGACTCGAAACTGATCGTGACTAATCCTGAAGATGGATTCGGATAAATGTGAATGGCTTCATCGCTGATTGGTGTTGCAGCAGTTCCGCTAAAGCAACTCCATCCTAGCGTACAAAGTTGCTGAGCAATGTGACCACGACGTTTATTCACGAACTCTTTCAGTCCGGGAATTTCTGCGAGTATCCAAACAGAATACGACGCGTATCCAAGATTACCTTCGAATTGATCTGTGGTGTACATTTTGTTTGCAGAAATTTCTGCATAAACCCAAGGACGAACAACATCTGCAAGGCTATCAATTTTTGGAAAGAGCATGGCCGAATTGAAATCCTCATTCAAAATCGTGCACATCGCATCGAGATAAATCTGTTTGAATTCCGGATACTTGAATAATTCACGAGTAAGCGGAACGTTTGTACCGTTATCGGGCAAATGAAATACATCCATTTGGATTCCGGTTGTTCCGAAGAAAGTTGGAAATACTCCGAATGAAAGTCCAACATCCCAAGCGATCCATTCGAATTTATTGGAAATTGAATCATGGTACAAATAGTAATTGTGCGGATTGTGAACGTAAGAGTCCATGTTTCCAAATACATTATTCGCTGCGAGATACCAGAGAAACGCGTCAACGTCCATCACCTGCCGAATTGCAGTTGGAAAATTGGTTCCGCTGTTGTTGATGACGTCAATTAAATTGACAAGATCGCTCCAATCGTTTTGCGTTTCGTTTGTTTTCAATTCGTAGGAACCGTAATACGAAGATTGCGAAGAGCCTTGCCATTGCAAACTTCCATACGGATCGCCTTTGAATAAATTTCCGCGATCATCATTGAAATGTGAATTCAAAAATTTCTTGTCGATGTGTTCAATCATGTTGTAAACACCAATGAAACTTCCATTGAAATACACGAGAGCAAACGCACATCTAGGAGCCGGAATTCCATGATTTTTCAAAACATCCAGCATGAGTTTCTCACGAAGCATTGTTGGATCGTATGCTGAATTATTCAAATGCAACGACGACAAACCATCGTACGCTTGGTTGTTGCGGTATTCGTCAAACTCCAATCGAATTGGTTTCTTGGTTCCGGGATGATTGTAACTTGCATTTCCTTTCAGCCTCACTCCTACGCTATCGATGGGATTACCATCCATCGTCACAGTTCCAGACATGTAAACATCAGAACCGAGTTGATCGCTGATCAATTTGTTATTCACGAGCGTATCCCACCAACCTGATTGTGTGAACGTAATTTCAACGGTGTGAATTCCACTCATTCCGAAGAGAACATCGCCGGGATTTTGTGCGCGAGTTTTCGCTGAGAAAATCAGGAAACAAAGCGCAAATGCGCTGGAGAGGATGCGGTTCACCTAACAAATTTAAGGAAAGCTAAGCATGGTTGCGCCTAATGGCGCTTTTGCCGCAGATTCGCAGATTACGCAGATTTCTCAAATAACAATTTTAACCTTTTTGGTAGTAAATAAGGATGAAATCAGAATAAACTCAAATCATTTAATCCGTGAATATAATGCAAGGCGTCTGAAGCGCAACTAACAACAGACGGTGAACACATAACTGTGAACCGTAAACAATAAAACTGTGAACTGTGTTAACTTTACCGCCGATGATCCAATATCCCTCAAAACTGATTGAAGAAGCCGTAGAAGCCTTCGCTGCACTTCCTGGCGTGGGCCGGAAAACTGCTTTGCGTTATGTTCTGCATTTGCTTAAACAAGAAGACAGCAAGGTTCACAAGTTTGGAGATACTTTCAAGCGATTGAAAACCGAGTTGAAGACTTGCAGAATTTGTCACAACATCAGCGATGCGGAAATGTGCGGCGTTTGTAACAACTACAAGCGCGATCACAGTGTAGTATGTGTAGTTGAAGATGTGCGTGATGTAATGGCGATTGAGAACACACAACAGTTCGCAGGTGTTTATCACGTGCTTGGAGGCATAATTTCCCCAATGGACGGAGTTGGTCCGAGTAATCTTACAATAGAATCTCTTGTTGAACGAGTGAAATCTGGAAATGTAAAAGAAGTCATCATGGCTTTGAATACAACAATGGAAGGCGAC
This sequence comes from uncultured Chryseobacterium sp., assembly GCA_964495745.1. Lineage (GTDB taxonomy): Bacteria > Bacteroidota > Bacteroidia > Palsa-965 > Palsa-965. The sequence continues at coordinate 12,120 of CAZBYM010000020.1, forward strand.
ACAACTAACTTTTTCATCTATCGGAAGTTGCAGGACTTTAATATTCCAGTAAGCACAATTGCTCGAGGAATTGCAGTTGGCGACGAGTTGGAATATGCAGATGAGGTTACGTTAGGAAGGTCGATTGTGAATCGTGTGCCGTATGAGGCGACGTTTTCAAAATAATGGGTTAATGTGCAAATTGGTTAATGTGCTAATTGGTTAGTGTGCAGCAATAGTCCTGAGAATAGCAGTAAATCTCCCAATCCGACACCAAAATCATCATTTCCACACTATTTCAGTGCAAAAACCGTTTGTACCTTCGCTCCCAGTAGCGTTTGGATATTGTGCGCATAAGCACATTAACCCATTGGCAAATTAGCATGTTAGCAAATTGAAATTAAGTGTAATCATAGTCAATTACAACGTCCAGCATTTTCTGGAGCAATGTCAGCATTCTGTGCGGAAAGCTGCAGCAGGAATTGAGCTGGAAATTTTTGTTGTTGATAATAATTCGGTGGATGGCTCGGTGCAGATGGTGCAAGAGAAATTTCCTGAGGCAACTCTCATAGCAAACAAAGAAAATCTTGGTTTCGCGAAAGCGAATAATCAGGCGATGCGTATTGCGAAAGGAGAATATTATCTACTTCTGAATCCGGATACAGTTGTTGAAGAAAGTACATTCCGAAAAGTAATCGCGTTTATGGACGCGCATCCGGAAGCGGGAGGATTAGGCGTTCAAATGATCGACGGAAAAGGAAACTTTCTTCCCGAATCAAAACGAGGTCTCCCTACTCCATCGGTTGCATTCTACAAGATTTTTGGATTTTCAAAACTTTTTCCGAAATCAAAAACATTCGGAAGATACCATCTTGGTTTTTTGGATCGGAATGAAACCCATCAAGTCGAAATTCTTTCTGGCGCATTCATGTTAATGAGGAAATCGGCACTCGACAAAGTAGGATTGCTGGATGAAGACTATTTCATGTACGGCGAAGATATTGATCTCTCGTACCGACTAATTCTTGGCGGCTACAAGAACTATTATTTCCACGATACGCGAATCATTCACTACAAGGGCGAAAGCACGAAGAAAAGTTCTGTGAATTATGTTTTTGTATTCTATCGCGCAATGGTGATTTTCGCGAAGAAACATTTTTCGCAGAGCAATGCAAGTACGTTTTCTTTTCTGATAAATATTGCAATCTATTTACGTGCGGGAATTGCACTTGCGGCACGATTCATAAAAACAATTTCGCTACCAGCTTTAGACGCGGCAATTATTCTTGCGGGAATGTATTTTGTAAAAGAATATTACGAATCAAGAGTAAAACTTGCCGAAACCGGAGGATACTTTCAGAACGAACTGGTAAATCTTTTCTTTCCACTCTACACGTTGATTTGGATACTTGCCGTTTATTTCAGTGGTGGCTATGACAAACCAGTTCGGCTTTTGAAAATAATGCGCGGAATTCTCGTTGGTACCGCAGGAATTCTGATTGTGTATTCACTGTTGCCAGAGATTTACCGCTTCTCACGCGCGATGATTTTATTCGGGTCCGGATTGTCGATGATCAGCCTCACGTTTACGCGTATGGTACTTCACTTGGCGCGAATCAAGTCGATGCGCATGGATACAGCAGGAGCTCAACGTATAGCAATTGTCGGTAGTGCAGATGAATGCGTGCGCGTCAAAAATCTTCTGGCTCAAACAGGAATCTCTGCAAGTTTTGTCGGGTTTGTTACTCCCGAAGGAGACTCCAGCAATCCGGCATTTCTTGGTCGATTTGATCAGCTATCAGAAATTGTTACAATTTACAACATTGATGAAGTTGTGTTTTGTGCTAAAGATATTTCTGCTCAGGAAATTATTGATCGCATGGCACAACTTGGCGATTCTGCCAAAGTTGATTATAAGATTGCTCCGCCCGAGAGTATGTCGATCATAGGAAGCAATTCCATCGACACCGCTGGAGATCTCTACGTGATTGACATCAATTCGGTAAGCAAGCCTGTGAATAGAAGAAATAAACGTGTGTTCGATGTTTGTTCGTCATTCATGATGTTTTCGATTTTCCCTTTGTTGATGTGGACGCAGAAAAATCCAATTGGTTTTGTTGGAAATTGCGTGCGCGTATTGTTTGGAAATCGATCTTGGGTTGGTTACGCACCATCTGCTGATCAGAATATTCATCTTCCGAAAATCAAGAATGGAGTGTTGAATCCGCAAGAAGTTTTGCCCATTGAACAGCGCACAGAAGACATTCGCAGAAGACTGAACTTGCTTTACGCCAAAGATTACAAGATCGAGAATGATTTTAATGTGATGCGTAGAGCGTTCAGGAAGTTGGGTGAATAAGAATCTTATTCGTTTAGCTTATTCCTTAGATCCATCCTATCATGCAATATCCTCGTTATTTCGATCGATGATTTATCTATGATCCTATAGAAGATGACATGTTTTAAAATTGGTTGTCCGAACAATCCGGGATGGATATCAAAATACGCTTTTCCTAACTGAGGATTAGCCCCAATTTCAGAACACGCGTTAATAAGAAGTTGGTAGTATTTATCTGCCTGCTTTTCAGACCAGGTCTCTAAGGTGTATTCCCAAATTCCGGTCAGATCGACAACCGCCTTAACTGTAAACTTTACCTTCGCCACTTACTTACTATTTGCTTTCAGTGCTTTCAGATGTAAAGCCGGATTAAAATCCTCAGCTATACCACTCGAAATTCCTTCATCAATCGCTTTTCTCAATACAATAGCCTTGCGTTCCTCCTCTTCCAAAAGGCGCAACCCGGCACGAATTGCTTCACTGGCGTTTTTATATCGCCCTTTTTTCAGAATACCTTGGATAAATCGGTCAAAGTAACTGCCCAACGTGATTGAAGTGTTCTTGCTCATCGGATTAAATTTACAATAAAAGTACCAAATTTGGGTACTATTACAAAATTCTGGAAAATCCCGGCATGTTTATACCTATTAACGATACTGAATGAAATCATTAGCGATTGAATCTACTTAGGCAAAAGATTACAAGATCGAGAATGATTTTAATGTGATGCGTAGAGCATTCAGAAGTCTGGGTAACTAAAACAGCAGAAGCTACTTGTTTTCTATCCCCGAAGTAACTGGTCTTTTGATAGTACAACCCGACGATACAGTAGTTCCTACTGCAACAGCATTTCCTTTTGAAACCGCCGTCATTGCATCAACCAAATAATGTTGCTTAACAGCTTTCTGGTCCTTAGGGCTATCATCGATTGAACCGCGATAAACGAGTTTTCCATCTTTATCGAACAAGAAACATTCAGGAGTACGTGTTGCACCAAATGCGTCCGCCAGGATAGACATTGAATCTACTAAATACGGCGCAAGAAATTTCTGATCATTGCCGTACTTTTTCATTTCGGCTTGTGAATCCTCTCCATTGCGTTTTCCTGCGTTGGAATTGACCATGACAACACCAATCATCATACGCTGTGCATCACGTTGAATGTTGCGTATGCGGTCTTCCTGATTCACGACGAATGGGCATGTGTTGCAAGAGAAAATTACTAGAATTCCATTGTTTTTCTTGTGATCATTGAGCGAAGTGCGCTGATCGTTCATCGCGTTAACCATTTTCAAATCGGCTTTTGGAATTGTAGTGCCCAGATCGATAGGAAGAATTTCAATGCTGACAAAGGAAATTGCAGCGAGCGAAAGAATTGGTAACAGGAATATTTTTTTCATGTATCTAAGGTAAGAAGAAATAGTACCTGCCACAAAGACGCTAAGGCACAAAGTTTCACGAAGACTTTGTGATTCTTAGAGTCTTTGTGGCTTAGTGGCAAAATCACGTCAAATGCAATCGCTCCCGATAAAGAAACTTCGTTTGAATCGAATCTTTCGGCCGAAAAATGTAGAACACTTCTCCGTCACGAATCCGGATGTGCTTCACCCAAGGATTTTCGATTTTGTATGAACCAGTAGTTTTTCCTGTACGAATATCAATTTTCTTCAGCGTGTAGAATCCGCCCTTCTCGAATCGCGCATAAATTTCACCGGTGATTTCATCCTGATGAAGTTGACGATCCCATTCCTTCCAATTTTTTGGATGATGATAATCAATTTTTGACGCGCCAATTTGCTTCATGTTCATGTCATAAAGAAACAATGTGTCAGAATAATGATCAAATACACAAACGGTATCGTGTTTTACAAACATCGGAGCGTAGAGCGGCGTGTAGTAAATTGAATTTGGAAAACCAGTCATCGTCGCAGCAATGATTCGTTTGTCGATCCCGGTATACATTTCCATTTTCCGCGCATACAATCTGTCTTTGGGTTTGAGAAAATCGAATTCCCAGTTGTACGAATCCAGAAGTGGTCCGTCGACAATAAGTCGAATGCTTGACATTGTTGTATCACGCCAATTCCATGCGAAGTATGAAAATGCCGGATATTGCGCCTGATAATTTGAGAAAAGAATACTGCTTCCGATTGTGTCAACACAAGGCAACATCCTCGCGCAAAAATCAGAGTATGGAAGACTCAGCAACAAAATTTTTGCAGGAAGAATAATCTTCACGCGAAATGCGGAGTCAACACACATCACGTTGATATAACCTTGATAATCACGATAAAGTTCTTTTGCTTCAACAGGAACATCGAAGCTGCTGAGAATTTTCTGGTGTTTGTCGGCGAGCATTACTTTCGCTTCCTTAAGTGTTTCTTCAAAAGTGAGTAAGACGAGATTTCCATCCTCAGTAAACATATAATCTTCGACGAAGAATTTCCAGTTCCCGAAAATTGTATCGGGTCCGGCGCGAATTGTTTTTTCAGTGAGCTCGATGAATTTTTGTGTAAGGATGACATCGAGATGCAGAGTATCGCCACTAAATTTATTCAGCATACTGCTCGTGATTGTTACTTTTTTAGTGATATATCCAAGACCTCTGAATTCTATTTCCATCCCTACTTTGCGTTCGAGAAAGATGGCGTATTTACCCTTGGAGTTCGAATATGTACTTCTTGCCGGCGACTTGGAGGAAACAATAATTCCTTCAATGGGCAATGAATCATGCGCAGTTCGAATTGTGCCGAGAACAAGTAGTGGTTGTTCCTGCGCATACAGCACGGAACCGATGATGAGCAAAACTAACGTGAACAGGCTACGCATAATGCCTCTTTTCTATAGGACGCGGGATTGCGAGTAATTGCATAAAGATATGGTTTAACAAAAACGGAACGATTTTTGTTAAACCTTGAAGGTCTTAAGACCTTCAAGGTCTAATCCGAAAACTCCCCTATCTTTCGCCATGCAGCCTCGCAAACTTGGTTACTTCGACCTAACGATGATTGTCGTTAGTCTCGTTATTGGTATGGGAATTTTCCGCACACCAGTTAACGTTGCGGCCGGGGCGCTTACGCCAACCGTATTCTACGCAGCCTGGATCATCGGTGGAATTATCGCTTTGTGCGGGGCATTGACTTTTGCTGAAATCGGCTCACGCCTTCCTGTGAGCGGCGGTTACTACCGGATATTTTCACATTGTTACCATCCTTCCTTCGCTTTCATGTTGAATGGAACAATTCTGGTTTCCAACGCTGCTTCTGTTGCTGGTGTGGCACTAATCGGAGCGGAATACATTTGTGGTGTATTGTTTCCTCCAGATTACGCAAATCTCGGAATGGCGCATCAACTAATTGCTCTTGGAGAAGTTCTCTTATTCTTTGGACTGAATCTTCTTGGACTGAAAACGAGTGCAACAACGCAAAACGTTCTTACAGTTTTCAAAATCGTAGTAATCATCGTGCTTTGCACCGCAGTATTTTCTTCGGAGAAGGAATATGTATTCTCTTTCATGGATGAAACTAAACCTCACACCTGGAAAGACACGTTGATTTCGCTTGGTGTTTGTTTGATTCCAATTTCATTTACGTTTGGTGGATATCAGCAGACCATAAATTTTGGAAGTGAAGTTCAGAATGCTCCACGTATAATGCCGCGATCAATCATTACCGGAATTGGCATCGTATTAGTGCTTTACATGGCAATAAATTATGTGTACATGGACGTGATTGGTTTTTCCAATCTCGGAAAGTCTACCAACATTGCATCAATCCTGGCAAGCAAAGTTTTTGGAGTGAGTGGCGGAAAAATTCTCACGCTGATGTTATTCTTCTCCGTCTTGGCTTACGTTAATGTTGGGTTGATGTCCAATCCACGCGTGATTCTTGCAATGAGTGAAGAAAAAGTTCTGCCTTCTTTCTTTTCAAGATTATCCACGCGATACGGAGTGCCTGTTGTGGCATTAACAGTTTTTACAGCTATGTGCGTTGCTATACTTTTCTTCGCAAAAGCATTTGACCAGCTGGTAAATTATGTAATCTTCCTCGATGCACTTGGATTGATCGCGGCGGCATCTACAATTTTCATTCTGCGAATCAGGAATACAGGCAATGAACTTCAGCCCTACAAAATGAAATTGTTTCCAATCGCGCCGGTAATTTTCATGATTGCATATGCATTCGTAACATTCGCAATTACATATGGAAAAATTGATTCAGTCATTTATGGCCTGATCGTTTTTGCAAGCTTCTTCCCTATTTATCTGCTCTTGAGATATATTTCGAAAAAGAATGTGGGATAAGGATTGTTACCATCTGCTGAATATAAATCCGAATGCGACTGAAACGACAATCCGCAAAGCATATCGTTCACGTTCACGAGATTTACATCCAGATGTCAACGCTTCTCCAAATGCGGCCGAAGAATTTTCGGAATTAGCTTCTGCGCTTGAAATTCTTCTCGACCCCATTAAGCGATTGAAACATGATCATCGTTTTGGCTACACCAAGAAGGCGCGCAATCAAGATGAAAATGCCAAACAACGATTCTCGGAAGAGCAGCAAGAAAGAGCTTCAAAAACAGTCCAAGAATGGACAGATGATTATGGGAAAGCGATGGATATGCGGCAGCAGCAACGGTT
>CAZBYM010000021.1:0-19049 GCA_964495745.1 uncultured Chryseobacterium sp.
AATAACAAGGTAGATTGAGTGCCATCCTTCCAACATTCACCGGATGAAATCCATCCACATCCTTCTTCGGATCAATGGCCTGAACAATTTTCTGCTCATTGATGTGCTTTGGTAGCGGCAACTGAACAATAAATCCATCGAGTTCCGAATCGCTGTTGAGCTGCTGAACGATCTTCAATAATTCCTCTTCCGTTGTCGTTGATTCAAGTTTGATAGAAGTCGAACGAAATCCTATCCGCTCACACGCTTTCATCTTCGCATTCACATACGTCATGCTTCCACCGTCACTTCCCACAAGTACAGCTGCCAGATGAGGGGCCCGTTTTCCAGAGGCCACAATAGCCTTTACTTCTTCCGCTATTTCGAGCTGAACCTGTTCTGCTATTTTTTTACCATCGATTAATTGCATTGGACTAAACTATTTTGTTGAGTTCTCGACTGCGCTCGAACTGACAAAACAGTCTATCGCATAACGGTGAACAGTGAACAATCAAACGCTGAACTATTTCTTCATCTTCGGCATATTCCGCATCATCTTCGCCATCTGCCCCTTATCCTGCATCATGCGCATCATCTTTCGCGTGTCTTCAAATTGCTTCATGAGGCGATTCACATCTTGAATTGTCCTTCCACTTCCTTTTGCAATTCGAACTTTACGTTGTCCGTTAATCACTTCTGGATGTTCTCGCTCCTTCGGAGTCATCGAATGTATAATTGCTTCAATATTTTTGAACGCGTTATCGTCAATGTCTACATCCTTCATCGCTTTTCCTACTCCAGGAATCATTCCCATCAAATCTTTCACATTACCCATTTTCTTGATCTGTTGTAGCTGACCAAGAAAATCGTTAAAGCTGAATTTATTTTTCGCAATTCGCTCCTGAATTCGTTTCGCCTCCTTAGCGTCAAATTGTTCCTGCGCACGTTCAACGAGTGTAACAACGTCACCCATCCCGAGAATTCTGTCCGCCATACGTTGCGGATAGAAAATATCGAGTGCTTCCATTTTCTCGCCGGTACCAACAAACTTGATTGGCTTTTGAACAACCGACAAAATCGAAAGCGCTGCTCCACCTCGTGTATCACCATCGAGTTTCGTAAGAATTACTCCATCGAAATCGAGACGCTCGTTGAATGCCTTCGCAGTATTCACAGCATCTTGTCCCGTCATTGCATCAACAACGAACAAAATTTCATTGGGTTTCACAGCATCTCGCACCGCTGCGATTTCCTTCATCATCACTTCGTCAATTGCCAAGCGACCTGCAGTATCGATGATTACTACCGAATTCCCATTCACCTTCGCATGGGCAACCGCACGCTTCGCAATTCCAACTGCATCTTGAACATCACGCTCAGAATAAACGTCAACACCAACCTGTTCTCCCAGAACATGTAATTGATCTATCGCAGCAGGACGATAAATATCACAAGCAACTAACAGCGGATTCTTGCCCTTTTTTGTCTTTAACCAATGAGCCAGTTTTCCGGAATGCGTCGTCTTACCAGAACCTTGAAGTCCTGACATCAGAATAATTGTAGGATTGCCGCCTAGTTGAATATCTGTCTTGTCACCGCCCATAAGCGATGTCAATTCATCATGAGTAATTTTTATGAGCGACTGACTCGGAGAAACAGCAGAAATTACATTCTGTCCAAGCGCTTTTTGCTTGATATCGTCCGTAAACTTTTTTGCAACCTGGAAGCTTACGTCAGCATCAAGTAGTGCTTTTCGTACTTCCTTGAGCGTTTCAGCAACATTGATCTCGGTGATTTTTCCTTCACCTTTAAGGACTTTAAAGGCCCTTTCTAGTTTGTCCGAGAGATTTTCAAACATCGTGTTCAGTTTTTAATTATCAGGAGTGCGTAGATACAGATTTACAGGCAGTTTAGTCGCGAATTCAGCCTCACGATTGCTTTCGGAATGAAATTTCAGACCAATTATTAAACCATTCATTTACTGAAGCGTCTTATCTTCAAACCCTGATTAAACTAACCTACCATGAAGCGACTTATTCTACCTATCGCACTACTGTTCCTCGCAACAGCTCCAGTGCAACTTTCTGCACAAGCGGAAACCGATTCGACCGGCCTTCCAGGCGATAATCTTGATTTGTATGGTGTTCTTGAACTTTTCAAGAAAGCAAATACAATGGAAGAATTTGAAAAATCTTTGAACGCTGAATCGAATCAAGTGAACAATCTGGATCTCGATGCGGACGGAAATGTTGATTACATCAAAGTAATTGACAACACTGACAGCGGCGCACACGCGATTTCACTTCGTGTTGATATCGATGATAAAGAATCACAGGATATTGCTGTAATCGAGCTTGACAAAACAGGAACAGAGACTGCTGATCTGCAAATTGTCGGTGACGAAGAACTTTACGGAGAAAATTATATCATCGAACCTGCTGAAGATGAAAAAGGTGCTACTGAAGATAAGTTCAATTCAAAATTCAATTCCCGAATTATCATTGTTAATGTTTGGGGATGGCCTTGCGTACGTCACGTATACGCACCAGCATATGTAGTCTGGGTTTCACCTTGGCGCTATCATCATTATCCTCCATATTTTAAACCGTGGCGTCCTGTTGCGTGGCGCGTACACCATGGACGCGTAGTTCGTTATCATCATCATTGCAGACGTGCTCAGGCACATCGCATTCATCGCGCTCATCGTGTTCATCATCGCCATCGTGTCCATTCACCAGGATATCATCAGCGTAATGCGGCTCATCGTGGAAATGGTCCAAGAGGTGGAAAACAAAATGGCGGAGGTCACAAAAACAATGGCGGCGGCAATAAAGGTGGCGGACACCGCGGTGGAGGAAGAAGATAAGGTTCACAGTACTTCTAATAATTAAAAGGTCATTTCTCGAAAGAGGAGTGACCTTTTCTTGTTGGGGGTACGCTTCCCTATTTCGTTTGTATCCAATCTTCTTCCTTAGTGTAGATTCTCTTTCTGGACTCATCAGCTTCCGTATCGCATCAAACACCACCGCAAACTGTTTATCGTATTTCTGCTCCAGCGCATTGAGTTTTCCTGCGAGTTCTTTATTGGCAATAAGCATCTCGCGTAAGCGAACAAAAGCTTTGACGACCTGAATACTGGCGTGAACGGCTTCCTGAGAATTGAGTACGCTCGCAAGCATGACTGTGCCATGTTCTGTAAAAACGTAAGGTAATTTCCTGCGGCCGCCCCATTTTTCACTTGATGTCGCAAATTGCGACATCAAGTCTTCGTACTCAATTTCGTTGAGCTGGAACATAAATTCCTTCGGAAAACGCTGGATGTTACGCTTAACTTGTTCGTTCAATCTTCGGGTTTCAACTCCATAAAGCTGAGCCAGATCTTGATCCAGCATTACCTTGTGCCCTCGAATCGAATAAATCAATGTGTCTTCTGTCTTTTTTACAATTCCTAATGTTGCGTTCATATGTATTGGTTTTCTGCAAAAATAAGACGCAGAAAATCAATAGTCGTTTGTAAACGTTTAGGAGACAGTAACTGCAAAAACAGAGGGTGCAAATTGCAATTTCAAGTTGTTGTGCTCATTTGCCACAAGATATCATGACGAATGGAATGCACATCCAGAATTGAAAATTGAAAATCGACAATTGAGAATTAATACATCACATCCTCTCCGGCACTTCAATCCCCAACAACTTCATTCCATCCTTTATCGTCCTTGCAATTGTAACACACAAAACGATTCTGAAGTTTCTCAGATTGGCATCTGCTTCTTTCAGCACATCACACACATCGTAAAACTGATTGAACGTTTTGGCCAGTTCGTAACTGTAATTTCCAACTACCGCCGGTGAAAGTTCTTTCGCTGCATCCTGAACAATTGTTGGAAATGCAGAAAGTAATTTGATCAATTCCTTTTCCTTCGGATGAATTTCAGTTGGCAATGTAAACTCCGGCAACGAATTCAATTCCGATTTTCTCCAGATGCTTCTGATACGCGCATGTGTGTATTGTATAAACGGACCGGTGTTTCCCTGCAAGTCGATACTTTCTTTCGGATTGAAAAGCATTTTCTTTTTCGGATCAACTTTCAGAATGAAATATTTCAAAGCGGCCATTCCAACGATATGCGCCAGATGATCCTGCTCCTCTTTGCTCATTCCGTCAATCAGTCCACGCTCTGTTGCCATTTCACGTGCATCATTCTCCATTGTATCAATGAGCTCATCGGCATCTACAACAGTTCCTTCCCGCGATTTCATTTTCCCTTCAGGAAGCTCAACCATTCCGTATGAAAGATGATACAATCCTTCCGCCCATTCGTGTCCAAGTTTCTTCAAACAAATTTTCAAAACTTTGAAATGATAATCTTGTTCGTTGCCAACAACATAAACCAGTTTGTCGAATGGGAATTCTTTGTGACGCTCAACTGCTGTTCCTAAATCTTGCGTCATGTAAACCGAAGTTCCATCACTCCGCAACAAAACTTTTTCATCCAAACCAACATCAGTATTGTCAATCACAACCGCGCCATCTGCACGCTTCTTCAACACATTCTTCTTCAATCCGTCTTCAACAATTGATTTTCCGAGAATGTAAGTTTGTGATTCGTAATATGTCTTGTCGAAATCAATTCCAACTTTTTTATACGTGCGGTTAAATCCTTCGTACACCCAACCGTTCATCGTCTCCCACAAATTGCGCACTTCCGGATCATTGGCTTCCCATTTCAGAAGCATAGCTTGCGCCTCGAGAATCAAAGGCGCTTTCTTCTCAGCGTCTTCGTCAGATGCCCCTTTTGATTTGAGTTCAGCAATTTCCGCTTTGTAGTGTTTATCAAACTCAACATAGTATTTGCCGACAAGATGATCGCCTTTGATACCGCTAGACTCAGGCGTTTCTCCATTTCCCCACTTCTGCCAGGCCAACATACTCTTGCAAATGTGAATTCCACGATCGTTCACAAGGTTTACTTTCATCACTTTGCTCCCGGCCGCCTTCAAAATTTCACTCACCGAGTAACCTAAAAGAATGTTGCGGACATGTCCCAAGTGAATTGGTTTGTTCGTGTTGGGTGAACAATATTCAACCATTACAAACTGACTGGATTCAGAAACAGCTTTTTTGCCCCAGTTTTCATCATGAGAAAGTCGATCAAACGATTTCAACCAATAATCCGAGCCGATTACCAGGTTCAAAAAGCCTTTAACAACGTTCCACGAGTCTATCTCGGGAATATGATTCTGAAGATATTCCCCAATAACCTGCCCTGTCTGTTCCGGACTCTTACCTGCTAGTTTTGTATAGGGAAAAACGACCAATGTTATGTCGCCAGCAAACTGTGGATTAGTCTTCTGAAATGTGACTGAACCTTGATCAATAGCTGCTCCAAACAACTCTTTTACTGCCGTTGCAACATGCTCGCTTAGGAGACTTTCAGGTGTACTCATACTCGGTATTGGGAACTTATTAGTTGGATATCTGTGACACGACCTTGGTCAGAATTTCGAATGTATTCTCTGCCATCAGGTTCTCTTTGTCGAGGGTTGGGTTCACTTCAGCCACCTCAACGCAACATACTTTTTCATTCTGAACAAGGCGAACAAGTAATGAACCGGCTTCCTTTTCAGTAATACCATTGCGCACAGGAGTTCCTGTACCTTTTGATATAGATGAGTCCATGCTATCGACATCAAATGAGATGTATATGAGATTACACTGGCTCAAATGCGATAAGGTATCACGGGCAATTCGCTCAACGCCAACTCTACGCACTTCAGCGGTACTGAACGTCTTTACATGATGCCGTTTCATTAATTCCGACTCTTCCGGCTCTACATCACGAACACTAATGAAAACGAGGTCACGATAATTGATTTTTGGAGCAAATCCGCCAACCTCCTTCAAAGCCTTCCAGTTTTCAATGGTTTCCTTGTCCGGCCGATTCATCTTATTACCCTGATTATCCTCCCCGAGTGATGCGGCAAGCGGCATTCCATGTAAGTTACCTGATGGTGTCGTCCAGGGTGAATGCAGATCTGCATGGGCGTCAATCCAGATTACTCCAAGTCGCGATTTCGGGTAAGCCATGCGTATTCCGGCTATTGTGCCTCCAGCTGTTGAATGATCGCCAGCGAGTACGATAGGAAAAACGTTCGATTTCAAAGCTTTTTGAACTTCTCCACCGATACGCTCATACATTGTAATTAATCCTTTAATCCGCTTCGCATAGGCGCTTCCTTGCGATTCAAAAAGGAGGTGATTTTCGTTCTTTACTTCAACCGTTTCATTCTGCCTGAAAATTGAAGATCCGTAATCTAAAGCAGCGATTTTGATCGCATCAACGCCCAAACTGGCGCCACGGGTTCCGGCCCCTATTTCCGACTTAACTTCAATGAATCTGATCTTCTTCATACCTGAAACTTAACACCAGTTTGCAACAAAAATCAATCCGAGTGAGTTACATTTGTCGACTTTTATAACATGTAAGTAACTTACTTTACAAAATGACGACCAAGCAAATGGAAAACACCTATCAAAACCTGATCGAGCAAACGTTCAATTTTCCTCAAGAAGGCTTTCAGGTAACCGATAATGAGCTGTATTTCAATGAAATTCCAATTAAGGACATTATCAAGAAATATGGAACTCCCTTAAAAATCACCTATTTGCCAAAGATCGGCCACCAGATCCAAAAAGCAAAGCGTCTTTTTAACGTTGCAATGGCTAAAGTGGACTACAAAGGTAGTTATACGTACTGTTATTGTACGAAAAGCTCTCACTTTTCATTTGTAATGGAAGAAGTATTGAAGAATGATGTCCATTTGGAGACTTCATCGGCGTATGATATTCACATTATTAAGGATCTCTACAAACGTGGCAAGCTGGACAAGAATCACTTCATCGTTTGTAACGGATATAAGCGCAAGCCATATCAATCGCTTATTACAGAATTAGCCAATGATGGTTTCAATATTTTGCCGGTCATCGACAACAAGACGGAAATCGACTATTACGCCAAGAACGTCAAAGCCCCTGTAATTAAAATCGGAATTCGAATTGCATCTGAAGAAGAACCAAACTTTCAATTCTATACTTCGCGACTTGGAATTCGTCACAGCGAAATTGTTCAGTATTACAAAGAGAAGATTGAAACGAATCCGAAGTTTGAATTGAAGATGCTTCACTTCTTCATCAACACCGGAATCAAAGACACCATTTACTATTGGACCGAACTTGCAAAATGCATGAAAGTGTATTGGGAATTGAAACGCATTTGCCCAACGTTGGATTCACTGAATATCGGCGGAGGAATGCCAATTAAAACTTCTCTTGGATTTGAATACGATTACGAATACATGATCGAAGAAATTATTTCACAAATCAAAAATTTCTGTGAGAATCATGACATCGACGAACCAAATATTTTCACTGAGTTTGGATCATTCACTGTTTCAGAAAGTGGTGCGGCTTTGTATTCTGTAGTTGACATGAAACTGCAAAATGATCGCGAGTTGTGGTACATGATTGACTCGTCATTCATCACAACACTTCCGGATACGTGGGGCATAAATCAACGATTTATTTTGTTGGCGATTAATCATTGGGACAAGGAATATCAGCCAATCAACCTGGGTGGAATGACCTGCGACAGTATGGATTACTACAACACCGAAGCTCACGCCAACAACGTTTATCTTCCAAAGGTTGCGCCGAACGAAAAAGAGCCATTGTACATTGGTTTTTTCCACACAGGAGCATATCAGGAATCGCTCGGAGGTTATGGAGGAATTCAGCATTGTTTGGTTCCGGCTCCTAAGCATGTGATTATTGACAGAGATGAGGATGGAGAAATTACCACGCGACTTTTCGCCAAAGAACAGAGCTACAAATCCATGCTAAAAACGCTTGGATATTAGACCTGAAGATTGCTGATTTTCGATATTCGCGGGATAGCTTTCTGTTAAATAAGTGCCGTTTTCGCGCAAAAATGGTACATCCAAAATCGTAAATCGTAAATCCAATGGTAATTTATCTTTATCTTTCCGTGCTTAATCGAAATCAGCTAACCATTGATCGCTGGATACAGTAGAGATTTTATGAAAAGTATCGTGCAGCGTACGTTGGTGGTTTTTGCTTCCGTGTTCTTGTTCAACGCTTGTTCGGACGGAATTTTCAGCAAGAAAATCAAAGAAGGGATTATTGAATTTAAGGCCGAGCCTGTCAACGCCAAAGAGTCAATGGCCATGTGGGCTCCGGACAACATGGAAGTCAAGTTCAAAGACGGACTTTGGTGCGCGAATCTTGAAGCTGGAATGGGCGCAATGCGAATGGATTTCATTTCTGATCCGACTAAGAAAAAGTTTATTAGTCTAGTGAGTTTCCTTGGGAAATTCTACAGTGTCATGGAAATGAAAGACATTGAAGCGAACAATTATTACTTCCCGGAATATGAAGTTTCATACCCTGGCGACAAAAAATTAATTGCCGGCTACAATTGCGAAAAAGCCGTTCTAAGCTTCAAGGATAATTCTCCTGCGGTTGAAGTCTGGTTCACCAAAGAAATTCAAGTTGCTAATCCGAATTGGAGCAACGCCTACTACAAGATTGATGGTGTTTTGATGGATTACAATCTGAAAAAATTCGGTCTCGAATTACATTTCACCGCAACAAGTGTTTCCGAAGCACAAATAGACCCTTCTGTATTCGAAATTCCTTCCGATTACAAGTTGAAACCCAACGAAGAGTTGGAAAAAATGATGTCTGGCTTCTTCTAGACTGCTGACTGCCACTGCAACTCCGCACATTTTCACGTATCAACACCACTTCGTTAAAAACATTAATCCTCCTTCAGGAAGACCTCTTACACGCCTGATACCTTTGCTAGGTTGGTGTAGTTATACCCTGATGACTGAGAAAGAACCTGAGAAGAAAGTCAATCGCATTCGTAACGAGCTGAAAGATCAGCCTGCGAAGAAAGAGCCCGTACAAGAGAAAATCGTCCGCGAAAAACCGGCTAAAGAGAAAAAAGTTCAAGAACCTGAGGAACCGGTTCTCAAGAAAAACAAACCGCGGAATACCAAATCAGAGAAAACTGAAGAGGAGCCTGTTGAATCAGAAACTCCTCGAGACGGAATTCTCGCTCGACTTAAGGCCAATGAAAGATTAGTGAAGTTAACTGGAACTTTCCTTGTCTTCATCGTTACACCATATCTCGCAGTAGCGTTCCTATCCTATTTCTTCACTTGGCAGGCTGATCAGGATAAAGTAATGGGTTCTGTTGGAGAATTATTGTTCGGAGAAACACGTGTGAACAATGTGCTTGGAAAATTCGGCGCACTTACATCTCATCTCTTCATTCACAATTGGTTTGGTGTAACGTCTTTTTGGTTTCCTCTTCTTGCTCTTGTTGCAGGATTACGGTTGATGTCGGGATATAATTTACTCAACATCGGAAAGGTGTTTCGTTACGGTTTGTTCTTCTGCGTTTTCGGATCAGTGCTTCTAGGTTATGCATTCCGCAATAACTGGTTCTATCCGGGTGGAGTATTTGGATTTGAAATAAGTTCATGGCTGAATGGCGTTGTCGGCATACCGGGAACCGCATTACTCCTATTCTTTGTTCTGCTCAGTTTCCTGATTATCGTTTTCAATATTTCCTTTAACTTCTTTCGAAAAGCAGTGGTTGCTGAAGCAGAAGAGAATGTTGTTGAAGAAGTTCAAAACAGAAATACTCTTCTCGACATTGAAGAAGATGTTGAAGAAACTGAAGAAAACATTTCTGAACCTGTTGAACTTTCCGTGGAAGAAGATGATGATGATGTGGAGGAAGAAAAAGAAGAAGAAGCTACTTCCCCAATAGAACTTACAACAGAACTTCCAATACTCCCAGTTGAAACGGAAGTTCTTTCTTCTGCTGATGGTGTTCAGTTCACAATTGAAAAGAAAGAGGAGCCGGAACTAAGTGGCGATGAAATTGACATGAAGGCCAATGAGCTGGTCAAGGAATTTGGAGAATACGACCCAACGCTGGATTTGTCCGGATATCAATTTCCGTCGATTGACTTACTTGAAAACTACAGCTCTTCAGGAGAATCCGGCGTGAATGCTGAAGAATTGAATCTGAACAAAAACAGAATCGTTGAAACACTTGGCAACTACGGAATTTCCATTGACAAAATCAAAGCGACGATTGGGCCAACTGTTACTCTTTATGAAATAAATCCTGCTGCAGGTGTTCGTATTTCCAAGATCAAAAACCTGGAAGATGATATCGCGCTAAGTTTATCGGCACTTGGAATTCGAATCATTGCACCTATTCCCGGGAAAGGAACAATAGGAATTGAAGTTCCGAATCAGAATCCGGAGATGGTTCCAATGAGGTCGCTGATTGCTTCGGAGAAATTTCAAAAATCTGCAATGGATTTACCCGTTGCTCTTGGCAAAACAATCAGCAACGAAATTTTCATAGCCGATCTTGCGAAAATGCCCCATCTCTTAATGGCGGGAGCAACAGGTCAGGGAAAATCCGTTGGACTCAACGCTATACTTGTCTCATTGCTTTACAAGAAGCATCCATCGCAAATCAAGTTTGTTCTGGTTGATCCGAAGAAAGTTGAATTGACTTTGTTCAATAAAATTGAGCGCCATTTCCTTGCGAAACTTCCAGATTCTGCCGAGGCAATTATCACTGACACCAAGAAAGTTGTTCACACGTTGAGCTCGCTTTGCACAGAGATGGATGCGCGCTATGACCTTCTTAAAGATGCACAGGTTCGTAACATCAAAGAATACAATACGAAATTCATCAGCCGGAAATTGAATCCCGAAAATGGACATCGATTTTTGCCATACATCGTTCTTGTAGTTGATGAGTTTGCAGATTTGATCATGACAGCTGGCAAGGAAGTTGAAGCGCCAATTGCCCGTCTTGCACAACTTGCACGCGCAATCGGAATTCACCTCATCATTGCCACACAACGTCCTTCTGTCAATATTATCACCGGAACAATCAAAGCGAATTTTCCTTCACGAATTGCGTTCCGTGTTACGTCAAAAATTGACTCTCGCACAATTCTTGATTCAGGAGGTGCAGAACAACTTATTGGACGAGGTGATATGTTGTACTCAACAGGAAACGATTTGATTCGATTGCAGTGCGCATTTGTTGATACTCCTGAAGTTGAAAAAATCACCGACTTCATTGGTTCGCAACGCGCATATCCAAGTGCATATTTACTTCCGGAGTTTATAGATGAAGCCAGCGAAAGCCGCGGTGAAATTGACGACAGCGATCGTGATTCCTTGTTTGAAGATGCAGCTCGTATTGTAGTTCAACATCAGCAAGGTTCAGCTTCACTTCTTCAACGCAAATTGAAACTTGGCTACAACCGCGCAGGACGGATTGTAGATCAACTTGAAGCTGCCGGAATTATCGGTCCATTTGAAGGAAGCCGGGCAAGAGAAGTATTGATCAAAGACGCACTTTCTCTTGAAGAACGCCTTGGTACCAGCTCAAAAAAAGATAAACTCTGATAATCATTCGTTTGTGGATCAGGCTTTTCTGTCCAATAATTGTTAACATCACAATTTTGGTTCAAGCTTAGACGTAATTTTGGAACGCTTTTTGGAACTACATGCTAAACTGATGAATTACTAAGATGAAAACGCCTTCTATTTTTTCCCGGATATCAACTATCGTTTTGTTTGTTCTACCAATTGGTATGCTTGCGCAAGCGAAGACCGGGCCTGATTATGATCCAAAAGCGAAAACAATACTTGACGGAGTTAGCGCCACTGCGAAATCATATCAATCTATCACTTTTACTTTTTCAATGACAATGGAAAAACCAGGTGGCGTGAAAGATGTGAAAGACGGCACTGTGATTCTGAAGGGAAACATGTACAAGATTGTTCTAGACAACAAACAGAAGGATAAAGTTTGTCATGAAGAATATTACAATGATGGAAAGACGTTGGTTGTTTACAACGAATGTCAGAAAGAAGCTACAATTGATGATGCTCCTGATCCTGCGAAGAAGAAAAATGAAAACCAGATTTCACCAACTGAGATTTTTACAATTCACGAGAAGGGATTCAAATACAAATTCATCAGAGAAGAAACGCAAGGAGGAAAAGTTGTGCAGTTGATTGACTTGTATCCTGAACAAGCAGACAAAAAAAATTATCATACAGTGAAACTCACGATTGATAAAGTGAAAAAGCAAATCATAAGTGTAGTGTTCGTGAATAAAGACGGTTCAAAAACGACGTACACCGTGAAAACATTTACGCCCAATACTGTTTACACAGACGCAACATTTAAGTTCGATTGCAAAGCACATCCAGGAGTAGAGTGTATTGATATGCGAGTGGGTGACGAATAAATTCGACCACACTTCTTGAAAAACTCCGGTCATAACTCCGGAGTTTTTTTGTGCCTTTATTTTTCAATAACCTCATTTCTTGGCATTTATCGATGAAAATAAATATGTAAGTACATTTTATCCTATCGACGAACAAGGCAATAAATTAGACTAACGACATTAATCTATAGACGACCTCTGTTGTTACTAAAAAGTTAGCTAATTGTTTGATTTTGCAAACACTCAAAACTCACATGAAAAAACTACTTCTGAACCTTTCTTTCGGCGTTCTTGGACTATCAGGAATTCTGTTTACTTCATCTTTTGCAACGCTAGAATCTGAAAATGCAAAAGGAAAGACATTTGCTTCTGACGTTCAATGCATGCTTGCTAATCGCAAGGAACTTGTGTTAAAAGTGAATGAAATCAATGACAAGAACATGAGTACAATTCGCAATTCCATTGAGAGCGGAGGCGGATTAATTTTCAAGGGTTATTGCAGCAGTATGCACATTCTCATGTACCTCGTTGATCGAGATGTTCATCCTGATAATACGTTCCTGAACAAACTCACAGTTCAGAATTTTACCTTCGAGATCAAAGAAGGCGCATCCATCGCAAGTGTTTGCTCTACTTGCGGAATAACACCCGAGTTTGATCCAACACTTGAAACAGAGTAATACTTGCCCTCAGAAAAACGCACACAATAACTCAGCATATGAAAAGATTTTTTACACTCGTCCTCATCGCACTTCTGGTTTCAGTTCCGGTAGTTATCTCCGCGCAGTGCACCGGGGGTACCAGCCAAGGTACTCTCACGACTACAGCTGCGTGGCAAGTTCAGAACAATGCCGATGGTGGAAGGTATTATTCTTTCAACACGACAGCGGGTTGGACATACCAATTCTCTTATTGCGCTGCGGATGGCGGATCTTCCACATTTGATACGCAGTTGACAATGTTGGATAATACCGGTGCGTATGCAGGAGCGTACAGCGATGATTTTTGTGGAGTTCAATCATATGTTTCTTGGATTGCTCCTACAACAGGAACATATCGTATACTTTCGAACCAATATTTTTGCGCCGTCGGCCCTACGAACAACATGGGTAATTTGGCGTATCGCCACATTGCCCCTACTCCTCCTAACTGTGCGAATCCAACTTCTCCTGCCAACGGCGCAGTGAATGTGTGTAATTCGGGAACAACTCTCACATGGACAGCTCCAGTTGGCGGAGGTGCGCCAACAGGTTACAGAATGTATTTCGGAACAAATAATCTACCGACCAATATTGTCAATGGTACTAACATTGGAAACGTGCTGCTTTACAATACCGGAGCACTTTTACCAAGCACAACTTATTATTGGTATGTGACTCCAACGAACGGTGCCGGTGACGCGGTTGGTTGTTCGGCACAAGTTCGCTCTTTCACAACCGGAACAGGCTGTTATATTCAACCAACATCCGGTACTACAAGCGTCTCTTCGTGCGGTGGCGCTTATTTTGATTCAGGAAACTCGGGACTTGATTATTCCAATGGGGAATCCGGCGTGACAACTTTCTGTCCATCTATAGTTGGTCAATATGTACAGGTTACATTCTCTACTTTCCAAACTGAGGCTGGTCTTGATGTACTCACAATCTACAATGGAAATTCGATAGCTGCACCGGTACTCGGTACCTATTCGGGAACCAACATGCCATGTGTGGTTACTTCTACTGCAGTGAACGGTTGTCTCACTTTCCGATTTGTAACGGACGGTTCTGTAACATATTTCGGATGGACTGCAACTGTTTCTTGCGTAGCAGTACCTCCTGGCCCGGTTGTAGGAAGCACGTGCGGTAATGCACCGGCAATCACGATGCCATATACTGCTGTTGGTCAAACAACTTTGTGTTATGGAAATGATTACAACAACTTAAGTACCGGTTCTTGCGGAACATTGTATGAATCCGGAGAAGACCACGTTTATTCATTAACGGTTGGCGCTGGAACTTGTATTGGTATTTCATTGACAAATGCAAGCACCACGAGTATCGGATATCAGGTTTACTCAGGATGTCCCGGGTCTGTTGGAACAACTTGTATAGGTAATAACGGTGGTGCCAATCCGCTGTCAGGAACAGTTACTCTTCCTGCAGCCGGTACATATTATATTATTGTAGATACTTGGTCAGCTCCAAATTCAGTTAATTATGATATTTCGGTAACTAATTTCGGCGCTGGTCCTGTCAATGATTTGCCTTGTAGTGCCACCGCATTAGCATTGAATACGAACCTTTCAGGAGATAATAGTTGTTCTGGCGGAGCCAGCGAGCCAGTTGCTCCTGCTTGTTGGTTAACTCCAGGTAATCTCAATTGTGTATGGTACTCGGTTGTTTGTCCTGCTTCAGGGCAACTAAAAATCCGAACTAATCTTGGAACACTTACAAATACTCAGATTGCTTTGTATTCTGGAACCTGCGGAGCTTTAGTTCTTGTTGCTTGTAATGACAATGGCCCAGCTTGCGGATTTACAACTTACAACAATTCTGAAATCATTGCGACTGGCCTTACATCTGGCGCAACATATTGGATTCGTGTAGACGGAGTCGGTAACCTTACAGGAACATTTGACATTCTTGTTATAGATGGCTCAACAAATTACCCTTTAATTGCCGGACAAGATTGCGGTCAACCAAATCCTGTTTGCACGGCTAGCATTAATGTAGGAAATCCAGGGTATCAAGCGTATGGAAACTACTGCGATTTCCCGGGTGGTGGAACTAATTGTCTAGCCTCAGGTGAAAGAGGATCTTGTTGGTATACAATTCCAATCAACGCTAATGGAGTTCTTACGTTTGATATTGTCCCAAACGACTGGCCGGGCTCGCCTAGCACATTTAGTACCGATTATGACTTTGCTGTTTGGAAAATTGCAGGGGCCTCATCCACTACATGTGCTGGTATCGCAGCTGGAGCTACGCCTGACCGATGCAATTACAGTGGTCTAGGCGTTACCGGTTTGTTTTCTAACGCCAACGGAACATCTCCTGGAGCCTATCCGGGATTTGGCCCAGCTTATATGGCTGAATTGAATGTTAACAATGGAGATGTATACGTACTTTGTATCAGTAACTTCTCCAACTCAACTTCTGGATTCACAATCAATTTCGGAGGTGCTTCTCCTATTAATTATACTGCCGCAGGTTCAACTGTAACTTGGACGGGCGGAAGTAATACTTCTTGGACGTTGGCGAGTAACTGGGGCGGTTGCACACCTCCCGCTTGTGGTATTAGTGCAATAGTTGGACCTTCGTCCTTTGCGCAACCATCTCTTCCTGCTGGAAACTTTTATGCCAATAACATTAACATTAACGCTGGCGGAACACTAACACTACAAGCAGGTGCAAATCTTCATGTGTGCGGAAATTTCTCTAACTCTGGATCACTAGTTTGTAACCCAGGATCTACCATTACTTTTGATGGAGGTGCTGCCGCCCAACTTTGCATTGGTTCTTTGGTCGGTGCTGATGCGATTGGAAACCTTGTGGTCACGAAAACCGGAGGTAGTCTTACGTTAAACAACAATATCGATTGCAAAGGTTCCATTACAATGACTAATGGCACAAGTGTGCTTAATATGAACGGCCGTTACGTAAAAGTTGCTGGAAACTTCACGAATTTTAATGGAGGTACAACTGTTACAAATACTGCTGCAAGTACTTTGGAATTCAACGGAACTGCTGCTCAAACGTATACTCAAGGAGCTTCTCTTCTGACGCTGAATAACGTTTTGATGAATCACACTGGCCCAGGTGTTACTTGTGCTACCAATATGGTACTTGGAACTGCAGGCACACTTACGCTTACTTTAGGTAGGATTATCACGAACGCATTTGAAGTACAAGTGACGAATAACGCCTCAGCTGCCTGCACACCAGGTAACGCAGCAAGTTTTGTACAAGGTAACTTAAGGCGTTATTTGAATGGTGCAGCTACATCGTACGATCTTCCGGTTGGCTCACCAACAACAGGTTACCAACGTGCAAATATCACGTTCACAACAGTCACAACAATTCCGCAGTTGCTGGCACGCTTCGACAATTACGCGCCACCAATTGGACCATTTGCCGCAGAATGTCCTACGAATACATACGATGCAATGGCCATGCTTAATAATGGTTATTGGACTATTACGGCTTCGGCCAACCCAACATCTGGAACTTACAACACCACTCTGTACAGCACGAATTATACTAACTCTGCCGGTGCCTTAGGGTGGACTGTTGCGAAAGGTGCCAGCACTGCTACCTACTCGCTCAATGGAACATGTGTCGGAACAAGTACTGCCAGTAATACTCAACGAACCGGTATGAATGGCTTCTCTGTATTCGGGGTAGCGCAATCTTCGGCCCCTTTACCTGTTGAATTGATCTCATTCACCGGTGAAACTTTTGATGACCATAATGGACTGAATTGGGCAACTGCATCTGAGCTGAATAACCATTACTTCGATGTTGAACGTTCGGATGACGGAATAACGTTCAGCCCAATTGGCCGTAAAGAAGGAGGAAACAATTCATCGCAGCGACTCGATTATTCTTTCGATGATTACTCGCCGATAGAAGGAATCAATTACTACCGCTTGAAGCAGGTTGATTACAATGGTGCAATAACTTATTCCAATGTCGTTTCTCTGATTTTCCACAGAGGTAATATGTCTGTCTCGAATGTGAAACCGAATCCAACAAATGGAGAAGTCAATTTCGACTTCAATAGTCCTTCGGAAACAACAATTCACATTGTGATTACAGATGTGACCGGTCGCAAAGTAAAAGATGAGTATATGGAAGTCAAGGCAGGAACAAGTATTATCAATACCATGATTGACGAAACCGGCGCTGGTGTTTACACACTTAGCGTAACAGAGGAGAAATCAGGTTTCCGTTCTGTTTCCAGAATCATTAAATATTAAGAAGTTTTTGTTCTTTTCGAAAGGCGCTCACTCGTTGGGCGCCTTTTTTTATGGCCTGCCTTTTTGCTTAGGACCACATTATTTACGATATTGTTTCGTTATTAATATGTGGAAAGTACCGAATCTCAGGCCCTGATAAGAGGAAATTACTTCCATTGCAAACAGTATATTTGCAACTGCTAAGCATTCACTGTGGAATTGAAAAAATACTTCTTATTCTGGATTTTTCTGGGCCTCTCCGGAATTATTACTGCGCAAACGCTGGTTATTGACGCAGGTACAAATACTGTAATTTGTCCTGGAATCACATACCCTATTGGTGGTTCTCCGACTGCAAGCGGAGGAAACGGAAGTTACGCCTACGCATGGACTCCTAATGTGGCAATCAATAACGCATCCATTCCAAATCCAATTGTTAATCCCGCAGTTCCTACTTGGTATTATCTGACAGTAACCGATGGACTGGGAGAAACAGCAATTGACTCTGTATTCGTTGGCCTTGATCCAATTTATGCTTACAACGCAGGACCTGATACTTCTGTCTGCATCGGAGACTCAGTAATGCTTGGTGGTGCAGCGAATAGTTTCGTTGGCGGTGTAACTTATTCTTGGTTTCCAATTGCCGGATTGGATAATGCAACTGCTCCTCGCCCCATGTTTATCGGAACAACTTCTTCAGCGTACACTTTAACTATCACAAGCCCGAATTGTCCAAACAAACAATTCGTCATTACAGTTACGGTAAACCAACTTCCTGTTGTTGATGCGACAGGAGCCGCAACTATTGAAGAAGGACAATCCACTCCTCTTATTGCTACAGGCGCAACCACCTACTTCTGGATGCCTCCTAATGGTCTCTCCAATACAACTGGAGCACTTACAAATGCAGAACCGATCGTTACAACAACATATATTGTTTTTGGTATTGATGATAACGGCTGCTCTGATTGGGATACAGTTACTGTCACAGTTATGGCGAATGATGAAATTGTGCTTTACAACACTTTCTCGCCCAACAGTGATGGCATCAACGATTTCTTTCATATCGGGAATATTCAAAAATACCCTGATTGCCGACTTGAAATTTTTACTCGTACAGGCCAACAGGTATATGCGAAAACTGGCTATGATAATTCTTGGGACGGAACAAATTACGGAGACAAACTACCGGAAACAACGTACTACTACACGCTGGATCTAGGTGGAGATTTTCCAATCATGTACGGTCATGTTACAATTGTGAGATAGGATGAGAAAGCTGACAATCATAGTTCTTGTACTGTTATTGGTGAACTCCAATCATCTTGGCGCACAACAAATGCCGGATTTTACCCAATATCCTGCTGTGTTATTTCATATTAATCCCGCATACACCGGAACTAAAGGAACTGTCGACGCACGGCTTAATTATCGCAAACAATGGTCTGGATTCAGTGGTGCTCCTGTCACTCAATTCGCAGGTATTCACTCTCGTCTGTTCAAAGGTAGAGTGGGCGTTGGAATGACGATGTACAAAGATGAATTGGGCCCATTAAAAATGTTTGATTATGGATTTTCTGCTGCTTACCATCTTCATTTTCCAGATGTAGAATTTTCCGCAGGAATAGGAATTCGCCTGAATAAGTACACGATGAACTCTTCCGATATGACTACGCATTGGGAAGGAGACCCTGCTGTTAATCCCGGCGTGACAACTTATGATAAAACGAAGAACGCGGTTGGTGGCTTATTGCTTTACAACGATCGC
>CAZBYM010000022.1:0-18703 GCA_964495745.1 uncultured Chryseobacterium sp.
TAGTTATTTGGGTCTACTTGACGAATATAGAAAAAGAGTTTAGATTACTGTTATTGTTTCGCTAGGAAATTCAGAATGTTCTTCTCCACACGCGCCACAACTTCGTCTGCCTCTGCACGTTCAAATGGCATTCCTGTAACTTTGTCGTAAAGTTCGATGTACCGATCCGAAACCATTTGCACAAAATCATCAGTCATTGTCGGAATCTGTTGGCCTTCTTTGCCCATGAATCCACCTTCGATCAGCCATTGCCGAACGAACTCTTTGGATAACTGCCGTTGAGCTTCTCCTCGCTGTTGACGCTCGGCATATCCATCTGCGTAAAAATACCGCGATGAATCAGGCGTATGAATTTCGTCCATCAGATAAATTTTTCCGTCAGCCAGACCGAACTCATATTTTGTATCAACAAGAATCAATCCCTGTTTCGCAGCCATTTCCTGTCCGCGTTGATAAAGCGCCCGCGTATATTTTTCTAACTGAGTATAATGCTCTTCGGAAACGAGTCCGGAGCTAATAATAAATTCACGTGAAATGTCTTCGTCATGACCAACTTCTGCTTTAGTTGTTGGAGTAATTATTGGTTCCGGAAACTTATCGCTTTCTTTTAATCCGTCAGGCATAGAAACACCACAAACAGTTCGCTTACCTAGCTGATATTCCCGTGCAGCATGGCCACTCAAATATCCGCGGATCACCATTTCTACTTTGAAAGGTTCGCAACGGCGACCGATTGTTACGTTTGGATCAGGAACTGCTAATACCCAATTCGGAACGATATCTTTTGTCGCGTTCAGAAAATGTGCGGCAACCTGATTCAAGACTTGTCCTTTGTAAGGAATTCCACGAGGAAGCACAACATCAAATGCTGAAATTCTATCGCTGACAACCATTACCAGCAGTCCGTTGTCCAATGTATACACATCGCGAACTTTCCCTTTGTAGAAATTTGTTTGTCCAGGGAGCTTAAAATCAGTTCCGTTAAGTGCGTTCTTCATTTTTGTTTGCATGTTCATAGAGTTCAATAAGTTTTTTTACCAATCGGTGGCGGATTACATCGCTGGTATCGAGATAAACAAATTCAATTCCCTCAGTATTCTTCAAAAGTCGCACAGCCTGCAGAAGGCCGCTTGGTTGATTACGTGGTAAATCTATTTGCGTAACATCGCCCGTGATTACAAATTTAGCAGAAGGACCCATTCGCGTTAGAAACATTTTCAGCTGACTTTCAGTCGCGTTTTGAGCTTCATCCAGGATGACAAAAGCATTATCAAGAGTTCTACCTCTCATGAAAGCAAGTGGAGCTATCTGAATGATGTTATTTTCAATATAATTCTTCAGTTTTTCACCTGGAATCATTTCATATAACGCGTCATAGAGTGGTTGCAAATACGGATCAAGTTTTTCTTTCAGATCTCCAGGAAGAAATCCAAGATTTTCTCCAGCTTCAACAGCTGGACGCGTAAGAACAATTTTTCTAACCTCGCGATTTCGTAATGCCCGAACTGCGAGAGCAACTGCTGTATATGTTTTCCCGGTTCCTGCAGGTCCTATCGCAAACAACATGTCACTTTTGGTGCAACCTTCTACCATGCGAAGCTGGCCGGCCGTCCGTGCTCTAACCACAAGTCCATGATTTCCGTGAACAAGAATGTCGTTGTTTTCAGATTCTGCATCAGGACTATCATTGACATGTCCAGACATCAAATGCTCAATGTTCGCTTGAGTCAAAGTGCCGTACTTGTTGAAATGCGCAACAAATGTGTTGATCGTTAACTCGAAACGATTGATTTCATCCTTATCGCCGATGAGCCTGATCGTATCACCTCTGGCAATCAATTTCAATTTTGGAAAATACTCGCGAAGTTTCTCGAGTTTCGTGTCGTTGACTCCGTAGATAACGATAGGATCAACAGTAGTAATCTGGAGGGTCGATTCAGCCAACTTTCAGCATCTAATAGTGAACAACTTCATTGTCCGCGGAACCAATTGATAACCGCGATGGTTAATTTTGTGTGCAAATTAAGCACCTTTCTGCGATCCACAAAGGTAAATGACTATGCCAATCGTCACACTTACAACGGACTTCGGATTGAAAGATCACTTCGCTGGATCGTTGAAAGGGGCGTTATATACGGCAATCGAGGATTTGTCTATTAGCGAAATCAGTCATCTGATCACTCCATTTGATATTCAACAAGGCGCTTTCACATTGGGGCATAGCTGGCACCGCTATCCTGAAGGAACAATTCACATTGTATGTGTCGGGCCATCACCTTCAAAACGATTTAATCACGTCTTATTTACGATGGATAAACACTTTTTCATTGGCGCCAACAATGGATTGTTCTCGTTGATGACAGAAGCGAGACCGGAAGAAGTGGTGGAGATCTGTCCCGCCGGACAAGAACCCTCTTCCTTCCCTGCACTTGATATTTATGTCATCACAGCAGCAAAAATCGCTTTGGGAATGACACTTGCTGAAATTGGTTCTCCAGTGAATGGAATTGCAGAACTGATTAAGCCGAGACATTTCCCGGAAGACGACGTCATCAAAGGAAACATCGTTTATATCGATAGTTTTGGAAATTTGGTAACCGATATTTCTCGCGTGGAATTTGATCGTGTTGGTCAAGGAAGAGCATTTTCAATCCAGCTCATTGGTGACGAAATTACCAAGGTCGTTCGACGCTATTCGGATGTTGACGAAGGTGACAAACTGGCTTTGTTTAATTCTGAAGGAATTCTTGAAATTGCCATTAATCAGGGAAAAGCCAATCAATTGTTGAACTTGCGCATGAATTCTGTAATCCGGATTCTATTTATTGATTAAACAATGATCACACGTTTCGTAAAACTGACTTTCAAAGAGGAAACCGTTTCAGTTTTTCAGGAAATTTTTGCCACGACAAAAGATCGGATTGCAGCTTTTCCGGGATGTAATGGCGTTGCTCTACATCGTGATGTTCAAAACCCAGAAGTGTTTTTTACAATTTCAGAATGGAATTCGATTTCCGATCTGAATGCTTATCGCAAAAGTGAACTGTTCGAAGAAACCTGGGCAAAAACGAAAGTTCTTTTCGCCGACAAACCGGAAGCATGGTCGTTGGAAATAGTTCCCGGTTCTTAGTTCCCGGTTCTGCTAATACTACTGTTTCAGAATTCCAGACTTATTGAACAGAACCTAGAACCGTAAACAGGGAACTTGTTAACCGATCCATCCTACCTCTTTCATCGCAAACTTTCTCGTAAAACCTGAACTATCTTTCAATACGAGCAAGCCTTCGGGCACAACTTCAACTATGGTAGCTTCGAAAATTGCAGTAAAGTCAGTGAACTTCGATTGAATTCCTGCCATGAAAAGGCGATCGAAATATTCCTGTCCTAACTTCTCGATTTTTCCGGCGCGAAGTTGCAGATATCTCACTTCAACAGCAGCACAAATCATTTTCAGAATTCCAGCAAGATCAAATTCTCTTTCGGCTATATTTTTCAATGAAACAGCACCAACTCCACTTCCGAAAAACGCGATCTGATTCACATTCATTCCAATTCCTACAACTGAATACGAAAGGTTGTTTCCGTTGATGATATTCTCAATCAATATTCCTGCGATCTTTTGCTTATTGATGTAAATATCATTTGGCCATTTGATTTTCACCTCGTGTTCGGGGAGAAGATCGAGCAAGACATCTGTCAAAGCCAGAGAAACAGCACGAGTAAGATCAAACTGACTCATTGCGGCCAGAAATGTGGGACGGAGAATAATGCTGCACGTGATATTCAGACCAGGTTCAGATTCCCATGAATTACCACGCTGTCCCTTGCCTCTCGTTTGCTTCCCCGTCGTGACAACAGCTCCTTCTTCGAGTGGCATGCCTTTCAGCAAACCCAAGGCAAAATTATTGGTAGAATCGACCTGATCCAAGCGGATTACCCTTTGTCCTACAAACAATGTATTTGGATCGTCGCCGCTCATTTTTGATTACCTTTGTCTACTTCAAAAATATCGTCAAATTTAAGTAATGTTTGGTCGGAATTAGTACACAATAATTAATCACCAAACGAATCGTGAATTGAAATCCGAACGTGCGGAAAACACCCTGATGGCAAAAAAGAAAATCGTAAAAAAGAAGAGTGCTGTAAAGACTCCAGCTGCAAAATCTACCCGAAGCGGAAGTAAGACTGTAGCAAAAAAGAAAACTGCTGTAAAAGCGAAACCGGCAGCGAAAAAGAAAGCAGTAGCGAAACCGGCAAAGAGTAAGCCTGTATCGAAACCTGCAAAGAGTAAACTTGTATCGAAACCGGCAAAAAGCAAACCCGTATCAAAATCCATAAAAACTAAGCCGGCTCCAAAGAAAAAAGTCGTTGCTAAGGTGAAGGCGAAGCCTGTTGTGAAGAAAGAAGTAGCTGAGAAAACCGGCAAGGCTAAATCAGCGCCCGTTGTAATGGATGAAGGCCGAATCCTGGCTGAAAGCGTGATAGCTGGAATGTTGGAAAAGAAAGCACAACACATCCGCTTGCTTGATCTACGAAAAATTGAAAACGCAGTTTGCGATTATTTCATCATTTGTGAAGGAACTTCCAATACGCAAGTAGAATCAATTGCAGATTCCGTTGAAACAACAGTCAAAATGCAAGTTTCCCAAAGACCTTTCAGATCAGAAGGATGGGATAACGCTCTTTGGATACTTATTGATTACGTTAACGTAGTAGTTCACGTTTTCGAACGCGACACCCGACAATTCTACAATCTGGAATCATTATGGGCCGACGCTGAAGAAATTCCGGTTAAGCAATAATTGAATTGTTAACGAAGGCAAAAAAATACAATAAAAGAAATTCCAAAACGACAATCCTGTAAATAGATATGAGTGACATGAACAACCAAGAACAGGACCAGGAAAAGAAGCTGCGTGATCGCATGTCGAGGAAGCCGCAGTTGCCAAAATCCCCTTCGGGATTCTTTTGGGTATATATTATTCTCGTAGTCGGGCTTATCGGATTTTTTGTTCCGGGCATGATGAATGAAGTGCCTAAGATCGATTACAACGAATTCAATGCGTTGGTCAAGCACAAGGTCATCAAGAAGATTTATCGTGTTTCAAATGAAAGCAATCGACTTGAGATTGTTCTCAAAAGCGATGAAGCAGCAATTCAGGATTCAGCCATCAAAGCATTGATGTCAAAATTCAAGGAAAAAGGTTGGAGAGGACCAATTCCTGCTGACGCACCACACTTGCAACTGACTAGTACGTGGACGGAAGATCTTGGCAAAAGAATAACGGAAACTCAACTCAACGCTGGATATAAGGCGAATGAGTTGATTGACATTGAAGAAATCAAAAGAACTTCTATTTCGGATCATTTGAGTTGGCTCATTCCAATTGCACTGATGATCGTAATTTGGATTTTCCTCATGCGCAGAATGGGTGGCGGTGGAGGAAGTCAGATTTTCAATATTGGAAAATCGAAGGCGCAATTGTTCGACAAAGATGCGATGGTCAATACCACGTTCAATGATGTGGCCGGACTTGAAGAAGCGAAAGTCGAGATCAAAGAAATTGTTGACTTCCTGAAGAATCCAAAAAAGTACACAGATCTCGGGGCGAAAATTCCTAAAGGCGCATTGCTTGTTGGTCCTCCGGGAACAGGAAAAACGTTACTCGCGAAAGCAGTTGCAGGTGAGGCTAAAGTTCCTTTCTTCTCACTATCCGGATCTGATTTCGTGGAAATGTTCGTTGGTGTTGGAGCATCTCGTGTTCGCGATCTGTTCAAACAAGCGAAAGAAAAAGCACCGTGCATAATTTTCATTGATGAAATTGATGCAATTGGGCGCGCACGTGGAAGAAGTGTTTCTCAGGGTTCAAATGATGAACGTGAGAACACATTGAACCAACTCTTAACCGAGATGGACGGATTTGGAACCAATAGTGGAGTAATTATTCTCGCTGCTACCAACCGCGCTGATATTCTCGATCGCGCCTTGTTGCGTGCCGGACGTTTTGATCGTCAGATTTATGTTGACCTTCCAGACCTTAATGAGCGAAGAGCAATCTTCCAGGTTCACTTGAAACCACTTAAGCTTGACACGAGCGTAGATCTTGATTTTCTTGCACGTCAAACTCCTGGTTTTTCCGGTGCTGACATTGCAAACATTTGTAACGAAGCGGCGTTAATTGCGGCTCGTCACAACGCGAAAGTTGTTGGTCGTCAGGATTTCCTCGATGCTGTAGATCGTATCATTGGTGGACTTGAAAAGAAGAACAAGATTATTTCCAAGAGCGAAAAACTAACGATTGCATATCACGAAGCCGGTCATGCTACTGTAAGTTGGATGTTGCAATACGCAGCTCCACTAGTTAAAGTGACCATTGTTCCACGTGGTCGTTCACTTGGTGCAGCGTGGTATTTACCCGAAGAGCGCTCACTGACAACAACAGAACAATTCCTGGATGAAATGTGTGCAACACTTGGCGGACGAGCTGCAGAAGAAGTAATTTTTGGAAAAGTTTCTACAGGCGCATTGAGTGATCTCGAGCGCGTTACCAAGCAAGCGTATGCTATGGTGATGTATTACGGATTGAATGATAAAATCGGAAACATCAGCTACTACGATTCGCAGGGTAACGAGTTTGCTTTCTCAAAACCATACAGTGAAAAAACAGCAGAGTTAATTGACCTTGAAGTACGCCAAATGGTGGAAGCGATGTACATCAAGACGAAGCAACTGCTGATGGA
The DNA here is from genome assembly GCA_964495745.1 of uncultured Chryseobacterium sp. GTDB lineage: Bacteria > Bacteroidota > Bacteroidia > Palsa-965 > Palsa-965. Next base: position 6,742 of record CAZBYM010000022.1, read on the forward strand.
GAACAAAGACAAACTCACAGCTCTTGCAAATAAGTTAACGGAGAAAGAAGTTATTTTCAAGGAAGATCTTGAAGCGATATTCGGCAAACGTCAATGGGAACCTGAAGAGCAGGCTGGAGATACCAAAATGGTTACCGGTGCGGAGAAGGAGCCTGAAGTTGTTGCGACTCCCGAATTGAACCCGCCTTCGTCTGAAGTTGTTACAGAAGAACCAAAGAAGATTACTGATTAACAGTAGTCAGTGTTCAGTAGTCACTCGTCTGACGACTGAACACTGACTGCTGGACGCTGACCACTGACCAGTGCAAATGGAAGACAGCACCACATCCAAAGAAAAAATTCTCAAGAAGGTCCGTGCGGCGCTGATTCATAAATCGCGTATTGAAAACGAAGATGTTGATCTTGAATCGAACATTTATCATGTTTCCGACGATCCTCTTGAGCTGATTTTTGCACAACAATTTACTGAAGCAGGTGGTCAATTTGTTTTTTGCGAGAACGAAGAAGATTTCTGTTACAACATTCAGGCGCTGATCAACGAAGACGGATTCGGAAATATCTGGGCCAACGAAACTGAAATTACAGAACTACTTGCACGCGCGAATCTCAAATTCACAAGTGAAAATGATGGGTTGAATACCGCACAAACCACAATCACTTTGTGTGAATATCTCGTTGCGCGAACAGGAAGTGTTGTCATTAGTTCGAAACAAATTGCAGGTCGTAAGGCGGGAGTCATTCCGGACAACCACATTGTGGTCGCAAAAACTTCTCAGCTCGTTCTACATCTGCGTGACGCACTTCGAGGAATGAAAACAAAATATAAAGAAGGAATTCCTTCGTTGATAACGTTCATTACCGGCCCAAGTCGTTCTGCAGATATCGAGAAAACTCTGGTTCAAGGCGCACATGGAGCAAAAGAGGTATATTTATTCCTGATTGATGATATCGTATTGACACAGGAATAGTTCATTCATGAAAAAACTTTGTTTATTTCTAGCAATTTTTCCAGCGCTGTTATTCGCACAACAGGATTCTACCAAGAAGCGAGCATGCGTTAAAGTGATTTCGATCAGTATTTATGGAGGGATGAATATGTTTCGTGGAGGCTTCGAAGATCGCACTGTATTCCAACGAGCGGCACCTTCCTCTTCTCTTGCATACGCAGATTTGACAGGTTACGACAATATGAATTCCATGTATCAGATGTACAATTGGTACGGTAATTCGATCCAAGGAGTGTTGGTAAATCTTAGACTTCGTTGTATGCCACGATTCTCTCAGCTTCGACTTGGAATTCAATTTGGATCAACAAGTATTTCAAGTCAGTCGTACAATCTTGAAACGACAACCTCGTTGGGCAGTACTTCATTGCCTGGAGGTGGAATGCTTTACAGTGATTCTATTTACACGAGCACTTATTCGTACGATTGGAATTCAGACTTTCTCAATCTTGATTTGGGATGGATCGTGAGTACAAAACAAGCAAGAATTCTAAGTGTTTATACAGGGTTCGGAGCGTTTGCAGGAATCGGATTCAATGGAATTATTCGTAATTCGCTCCGTGAAGAATCGCATCTCATTCACAATGTAACTCCACCAGCATCAGGGGCAGGTATGTATTATATGAATCCGGAAGTTCACACGAGCCTGGAAGAAAATTTTCGCGCACCGGTATTTGGAAATTTTGGTGCGTATGTTCCAATTGGAATTAATGTCCGCCTTGGCAAACGGAATAATTTTCTGAAACATGTTGTGTTGTTTGGAGAATATCAAGGAACCATTCAGTTCATTGCTCCATCCGGAGTTGATCTTCGCATTCGGACTTCTTCATCAATGAATACCGGAATAAAATGGTTGATCCATCCTCCACGAGGAAAAGGCAAACACCATCACCACGAAAAACACGACGGTCAAGGCAAATAGTTTATGAGTAACCTCACGCAACGCTTAATTACAGGAACAATCTTCGTGATTGTGGTTGTTGGTTGCATTTGGTTTAGTGCATGGAGTATGGCGGCGTTGTTTTTGCTCATTACTATTCTGGGAATGAATGAATTTTATTCATTGGCGAAAAAAGCGAATGCTCAGCCGCTTCATGTTTATGGAATAATTGCAGGCTCGCTGCTGGTACTATTTGCTTTTTTACAGAAATCCGGATTGTCAACTGCGTTGTATTACCTGATTATTCCCATCGTGTTTCTGATTTTTTTTATTGAGTTGTTTCGCAAAAAAGAAAATCCATTTTCGAATATCGGTTGGACCATTCTTGGAATCATATATATCGCTGTGCCGATGGCCATGCTGGTTGGCACTTTTACTCCATACGGATTTCTCATCCCCTATTTCGACAGCGAATTGCAAGCAGCACCTTACGAGCCAAGTGGCCCGCTCATGATTTTTATTCTCATTTGGGTGAGCGATTCAATGGCATACGTTTGCGGAAGATTGTTCGGGAAACATAAACTTTGGGAACGCATTTCACCGAAAAAAACTTGGGAAGGATTTATCGGAGGATTGATTTTTACGATGTTCACGGCAGGAATGGTTGCCAATTGGATTCTCTACGATAAACATCATTGGAAAGTTGAAATAGCGTGGTTAATTATTGCATTCGTAATTTCAGTTACTGGAATGTTGGGCGATCTTGTTGAATCAATGTTCAAACGAAGTATTGATGTAAAAGATTCCGGCAAGTTGCTTCCGGGTCATGGAGGAATTCTCGACCGTTTTGATGCACTTTTCCTGGCTGTACCGTTTGCTATTACAGCGTATAGGATATGTGAATCGATATTACCCGTTAGACTTCCGTAAATGGTCAGCAGAATTAGGGTTTTCGTCTAATGAGAAGTGCAAGAAACCCCCAAATCCCGAAAAAACCACTAATTTTACATCCCAAATTCAATTGTTAACTAAACATTGCATTATGGCTACCACAACTACTAAGGCTGAACCAACTACCGCTGCTCACGCAAGCATGTTTGACGCAGTATTGGCTCGTCTTGATAAAGCAGCATCACTTTTCGGAATTTCTCCTGAAGTGGCTGAAATACTCCGGCACACCAAGAAAGAAGTCGCTGTAAATCTTCCAATCAAGATGGATGATGGTTCAGTGAAAGTGTTTGAAGGATTCAGAACTGTTCACTCTACGCATCTGGGACCATCGAAAGGTGGAATCCGTTATGCAATGGATGTGAACGCAGATGAAGTTCGTGCACTTGCTGCGTGGATGACTGTTAAATGCGCAATTGCGAATCTTCCATACGGCGGTGCTAAAGGCGGAATCAAATGTGATCCACGCAAAATGTCAGTTGGTGAATTAGAAAGACTTACTCGCGCATACACGCGTGCCATGGCTGATGTATTCGGCGTGAACAAAGATATTCCTGCACCAGATATGGGAACAGGAAAGCGTGAAATGGCTTGGTTACTTGATGAATTCAATCGCATCCATGGAGAAGATACTCCTGGTGTTGTAACCGGAAAACCAATTACGCTTGGCGGATCGAAAGGTCGCGAAGCTGCAACCGGTCGTGGCGTTATGGTTGCTTCTCTTGCTGCGATGAAAAAAATGGGCATTAATCACAAGACAGCAACTGCTGCAGTTCAAGGATTCGGAAATGTCGGATCGCATGCCGCGCGTTTGCTTGCTTCGAAGAATATCAGAATCGTTGCAATCTCCGATCACACTGCTGCTTTTCACAATGACAAAGGAATTGATGTTGAAGCTGCGTTGCGTTATGTTGCAGCGAACGGAAATATGTTGAAAGGATTTAAGGACGGAGAAGAAATTTCAAGTGCAGAAATCATCAGCGCAAATGTTGATCTCCTAGTTCCGGCTGCAATTCAAGGTGTAATTACTTCTGCGAATGCTGGAAGCATCAAAGCCAAACTAATTGTTGAAGGAGCAAACGGTCCAACAGAAGCAGACGCAGATCAGATTCTCAACGACAAAGGAGTAATTGTTGTTCCTGACGTTCTTGCGAATGGCGGTGGCGTTACAGTTTCTTATTTCGAGTGGGTACAAAACCGCATGGGTTACTACTGGTCAGAAGACGAAGTGAATGCAAAACATGATGCGTCAATGAATCAGGCGTTCGAAAATGTGTGGTACAATGCACAGCAATACAAAACGAGTATGCGGATTGGTGCATACATCACTGCTTTGAAGAAAATTGATAAAGCGGTTCGTTACAAAGGAAATTATTAAGAATCAATGTACAGTTAGAAACAAAAATGGTCTCTGCAAAGGGACCTTTTTTTATATCGGATATTTGAATTCATGAATTCAGTCAGACTCGCACTCATTATTATTTTGATAGTCACATTCGCATCGTGTGGTAGCGATAATCATGAAACATTTGAGCTGAAAATCACAGGACCTCCAAGAGGACAAAGCGTACGTGTTGAGTACATTCTTACTCAAGATTCGCTCATCGTGAAACTCAATTCCGATTTTAACAACATCCCCGATTCAATTCTCTTATCACTAAATGTTTCATCGGATGATTCAGTTCAACACGTGCGATTTATCGATTCGAACAAATTTGACTGTTCCGAACAACATGCGCTGCTTGGATGTGAAATCACGTTCAAGGATGCCGGAAAATCAATACAAATAGATGGCAACATCAACCATCCCAAAGAGCTGGATTACTTTGTTCGATTGGTGAACGAAGTTGTGGAAGAGCAGTATCAATTACGATTCATCGACATGCAACCTGCAATTGAACCTGATGGAAAGCTGGAAATTTAGTATTAAGGATAATGAGGCCCTGGAAGAAGAGCGACCAGTCGAAGCAAGAAGTGTTATCATGATAACGTCTTCGAACAGGGGACTGCTTCGTTCCTCGCAGTGACGTTTGCTCTTCTTCCAAAGTCTCACGTCTAATCAATATCTTTGCCCCTCAAAACCTCATCAATGAAATTTCACCGGGAAGGTCGCTTTACAATTACAATGTGCATCATTTTTGTGCTGGTCGTTAATATCGGCATATGGATGATCAATCCGTCGTTTGGAATCGTTAACGCGTTCGCACTACTCGTTACGCTAGTCTTACTTTACATTATCCTTCAGTTTTTCAGAAACCCTCCACGAATTGCAGTTCCGAATTCCGAAACTATTGTATCTCCAGCTGATGGAAAAGTTGTGGTGATTGAAGAAGTTGAAGAGCCTGAATATTTCAAAGGAAAACGAATTCAGATTTCAATTTTCATGTCGCCCTTCAATGTACACGTGAATCGATATCCGATTGCAGGAAATGTTGAGTTTGTAAAATATCACGCCGGACTTTATCTCGTTGCCTGGCATCCGAAATCATCAACTGATAACGAACGCACGACAGTTGTTGTGAAAGATGAAAAGGGCCGCGAAGTTTTGTTTCGTCAGATTGCCGGAGCGCTTGCACGAAGAATTGTGCACTACTCAAAAGTTGGAGATAAAGCTGTTCAAGGCGGAGAAATGGGATTCATTAAATTCGGATCGCGAGTTGATTTGTATCTGCCACTTGGAACAAAAATAAATGTAGAGCGTGAGCAGGTTGTGAAAGGTGCGGAGACGGTGATAGCGACTTTTCAATAATCCGGAAATTTTGAAGGTTGAAGCTGCGTTTGCCTTTTAACACAGATTACGCAGATTTTTATGAATTGTAAATCCAAATAATCTGTGTTATCTGTGTAATCTGTGTTAAAGTGTAGTTCATACGGTGAAGTCAGTACTGCGTAGCTATTGTTTCTCAAAACCTTATTTCTGTTAAAAAAAGATGCCATTTTGGAATCAGGCCCGTTCTTTGCTACCTTTATAGAGTCGAACATTTTTAACACAAAACATACATCATGAAAAAGTTATTTATTGCACTTGCACTTGTAGGAATGGTTGGAAGCGTTTCTGCTATCACAGTTTCTGCTGCTTCCGGAACTTCTGTTGTTAACGTAAAAGGCGACAAAGAGAAAAAGAAGAAAAAGAAGAAAAAAGATTGTTGTGCTACAGACAGCGCTAAAAAAGAAGGCTGCTCTAAAGAAGGCGAAAAGAAAAAGTGCTGCAGCGGAAAATAACCGTTGTTATTGGTTCTTTTGGAAACCGTGTCGGGAAACTGGCGCGGTTTATTTTTTTAACAAAATTCAATATTTTGCTTAGAAATGAGGTATTGAGTAGGCGATGATTTCATGATATTGACCTACATTTGCAACCTTGAATCTTAATCAAGAACCCTGTAACCCTAACCTTTGCCTCATGAAAAAAACATTTACTAAAATTGTAGCGCTTTGTTCCTTTCTCTTTAGTGGAACTTTAATGGCGCAATTGACTCCTGAAGTTCTCTATTATAACTTCAATGGATCAGGAACAACAGTTCCAAACCTGGCTTCTGCCCCACCTCCCGGAACTGCAACTGCCAATATTATGGGTGGTGTTACTCAAGGAGGATCTAGTATTTGTAATGGGACTTTGATCGGGACTGGAGTTACATCAACTACCGATTATTTGAATACTGGCTGGGCACCCAATCTTGGAACAGGAGCGTGGACGATTTCATTCCGTTCTGAAAATATTACTCCGAGCGCAACGCTATTCTACATTTTTGGTGATGGCAATACAGCTTCTTTCCGCTGTTTTACGAATGGTGTAGCTGGAGCCAACAATTGGATTCTGCGCGGTGGAGGACTGACCGATATTCTTATTACTGGTGGAGCAACTGTAGCTCCTCACATGAATACTTGGGTTTATGACCCGACTCTCAATCAGGTCAGAGCTTATCGTGACGGAGTTTTAGTTAATACTGTGGCGCAAACCGCTCCTAATCTTACTGGTGCCGGACCGTTTAAGGTTATGGGTTATAATGCCAATGTTGGTTCTCCACTTAACGGACATTTGGATGAGTATCGCGTTTATAGTCGTGCGTTAACTCCAGCTGAAATAACTCAACTTTATAATCCGTTTGTACCATCAGGATTTTTAGGTTCTGATATTTCTTTCTGTCAAGGTGATTCAGTTGCACTTTCTTTAGCATGGCCTTCAAGTACAGTTTTGTGGTCAACAGGATCTACAACATCTTCTACTTGGGTGAATTCAGGCGGACCAGTTACAGTTGCAATTTCCGGAGCCTGTGGTTCGGGAATGGATACAGTTATTGCTTCACTGCTCAACACGAGTTCTTCTACGTTAGCTGCAAGTTCTTGTTCAGGAAGCTACACCGCTCCGAGTGGCGCGGTTTATTCTACATCCGGAACATACATGGATACGATTCCGAATATGGCAGGATGTGATAGTATAATCACAATAAACGCAGTCATTGGTAACACTACAACTGCGTCTTTTAGTGCAAGTGCATGCGGAATGTACACGGCACCAAGCGGCGCCATGTATATGAGTTCGGGAACGATCATGGATACAATTGCGAATATGTCGGGATGCGATAGTGTAATGACAATTAACGTGACCATCAACTCTGCAACCAGCAGTACGATGAGTGCTACTGCATGTGATATGTATACCGCTCCAAGTGGAGCAACGTATATCTCAAGCGGTGTTTACATGGATACAATTGCAAACATGATGGGATGTGATAGTGTGATTACTATTCAACTTTCTATCAGCAACAGCACATCATCCTCAATGACGGCCTCTGCTTGCGGAATGTATACAGCACCAAGCGGCGCAATGCATTCGGCGAGTGGAACAATTATGGATACTATTCCAAACATGGCTGGTTGCGATAGCATCATTACTATTCAGCTGACAATAAATAGCGCGACCAATTCATCAACTGGTGCAGCAGCTTGTGATAGTTACACAGCACCAAGTGGAGCCGTTTTCACAACTAGTGGATTGTTCAACGACACGATTACAAATGCAGCTGGTTGTGATAGTATCATTCAGATTAATCTTGTGATCACTTATAGCACAACTTCATCAATGAACGCTACTGCTTGTAATTCCTACACTGCTCCAAGCGGTGCGGTCTACACTTCTTCAGGAACTGTTACAGACATTATTCCAAATGCTGCAGGATGTGATAGTACTATTACCATCGCGTTGCTGATTACGCCATTGGACACAACAGTTGTTCCTTTTGGTATCGGTGGATTACAAGCAGTGCAGACTGGAGCATCATATCAGTGGATTGACTGTGGAACAGGTCTTGCTGTTGCGGGTGCAACTTCACAACAATTCGTCCCGTCTGCTAACGGATATTATTCACTCGCAATAACAAATGGAAGTTGCAGTGACACTTCTTCATGCTACCCTGCCTTTCCAATTGGTATTGAAGAAAATTTCGGTGGGCAAGTTTCCTTCTACCCGAATCCGAATACTGGAAACTTCGTAATCAATCTTGGTGCAACATATGATGACGTAATTGTTGTAATCACTGATGTTGCAGGTCGCGTTGTTTATTCACAAGTGAATAATTCTGCAAGCACAATTGCTGTACAGCTCGATGCTGCTGCGGGTGTGTATGTGGTGAACATTGTTTCCGGAGCGAATCAGACAACGATGAAATTGATCAAAGAATAATAATTCCTTTTCATAACAAAAAATGCTCTTCCAACGAAGAGCATTTTTTGTTTTAATCTATTTCCTCCATCACAAACGTAATCGGAAGGTGATCGCTGAATCCGGTTTCATCCAGATCGCCGGACGGTTTTCCAAACTTTCGCGGAGTACTGTAATCACCGCTGATTAATTCCGGGATATCATCCAGAATGTTCGTCTCCCCTGCCCTGAATTTAGAAATCTCAGAATCAACAGCGATCGCACGGTTCACGAGAAACTGATCGAGAAGATTCTTGTCGCCACTGAAAACAAAAGTTCCGCGATTTTGTCCAAGCAACTTCCACATGAGGTTGAGCAAATATGGAACACGAACTTTTTCCCCCAACTTCGCCTGAGGCTTTCGTGCATTCATAATTTTTGCAACACTATCAGTTGACATTGCATACTCAACAAGTGAACGATTAAAAGGTTCGTCGTTGAAATCGCCAACACAGATCACCGGCATCGCTTCGCCTTTTATTTCAGCGATACGTTGCATCCAATAACTTAACGTTTCTGCAACAATGATCCGGAATGGTTCACTTTCATATTGTCCCGAGGATCGTGCTGGCCAATGATTTCCGATGACAATAAATTTTCGTTTCGATTTTTTCACTGTAAACGTAACCTGAACGAGATCTCGAGTTGCGCTTCGTTTCATAACTGATGCTGTGAAAACATCTTTCTTCGTCACAGTATAAAGTTTCGCATCAAAAATGAACGCTATATCAATTCCACGATCATCCTTACTTTCAACATGCACGATATCGTACTTACGCTTATTGCCAAGCTTTTTCATCATCGCCACAAGTTCTTCAATCACCTTTCGATTTTCCAGTTCACAGAAACCAATAATGTCTGGCCCCTTTCCAATATTCATCGAATTAATAATCCGCGAAAGATTGTTCAATTTTTTGTCGAGCAGTTTCTGGTTCCATCCTTTGAGATAGTTTTTCAGATTGTTTTCGAGCCATTCAGGACGGTCCTTCGAATTTTCAACGTCGAAAAGATTTTCGAGATTCCACCAGGCGATGAAATGATTTGTCATGAGATTGGGTTTTGTTCGGCTTCAAATGTAAGAGTCGGAAACGGTACTAGTCGTTTGTAAACGGATAAAGTGAAGAAGGGTGGAATCTTACGCGTTTAATTCTCCCCCAAAGGGTGTCCCGATAGCTATCGGGACCTTTGGGGAGAAAACACTTAAATTTACATGCATTCGACGGCCTACTCTTGAAAAGAACTCTGACAATCACCGCTTTTCTGCTCAGCTCTATCCTGTTCACTTTTGCCGTGAAACCGGAAATGACATCGTGGACCGAAACCGAACTTGCAACTGCTAACACCGCCAAAAACGTACCGTATCTCGACAGTCTGGAAAAAGAAATTGTGTTGTACATGAATCTCGCGCGACTTTATCCTGCTCGGTTCAAAATTATTGTATCACAAAACCATTTGGGAACAACTGAAATCCCTGAACTTTACAAGAACTCTGAAAATAGAAGATCACTCTTGCGTGATTTAGCCAATATGAAACCTCTAAAAGCGCTTCTGCCCGATTCAGTACTTACAGAAACCGCCAACTGTTTTTCAAACGAGCTTGCAGAATCGAGCAAAGCCAACCACAGGCGAAAAAACTGTGCAGAAGGTTACTCAGGTGAAAATCTTGCGTTTGGAACGTATAACGCAAAAGACATAGTCATGGATCTTTTGATTGATGATGGTGTGGCATCGCTGGGTCATCGGAAAAATATTTTCAACCCAAAGTTTACCAAAGTTGGTGTAGCTTACGGTGATCACAAGAGATACAAAAAGTGTACGGTAATTGATTTTATGAGTACAAAATGAAAAAAAGTAAATTCAAAAAATTTCTTTGGATCATAGCTACGATGGTTGTGCTATTAAATATTGTAGCGGCACTTCATGCTTACAAATTCACGCATTTTTCAGAGGTAGACAGGAGCAAGACGCCGGGTGCAGAGAAAATTACCGCTGCCGACAAATTCATTGCTATATTTTCTGGTATCAGTAATCCCAGACCGACTAACACTAACGTACCATCGGTGCCGTACGAAACGATCGTATTGGCTAGTAACAGAAAGATCGAGTGTTGGAAGATCTCAGCTGACAGCTCCATCGGTACTGCTATCATTTGTCATGGTTATGGCGGAAGCAAATTTTCGATGATGGATAAAGCATACGAGTTTCTAAGGTTACATTACTCGGTATTGATTTTGGATTTCATGGGATCAGGTGGTTCAGAGGGTACCCAAACAACGATTGGCTACCTGGAAGCGGAACAGGTAAAAACCTGCTACGACTATCTCAGCAGCCATGGTGAAAAAAATATCTTACTATTTGGCACCTCAATGGGCGCTGTTGCAATCATGAAAGCGGTATCAGATCATTCACTTCAGACCAGTGCAATCATTATTGAATGTCCATTTGGATCATTATACGCAACAGCGCGCGCACGCTTTGAAATGATGAATATACCGTCTTTTCCTATGGCCGGACTTCTTGTCTTTTGGGGTGGAATAGAAAATGGATTTTGGGCCTTTGATCATAAACCAACAAACTACGCCAAGAATATCGACTGTCCAACGCTTTTATTGTACGGTGAAAAAGATCCGAAAGTAAGTCGGCAGGAAATTGATGAAATATTTGCAAACATTACGGGTCCAAAGCAACTTGCTCTTTTCCCTAAAGCAGGGCACGAAAACTATCTGAACAAATACAAGGTTGAGTGGAGAAATCAAGTATCCACATTTTTACTTAATCACAAGTGAACTCATGACCGAACAGGAACTTGAAAAACTTAAATTTCCAATTGGAAACTTCTCCGCTCCAGAGAATCTGGACAGTACACAATTGATGGCCTGCATTTCCACCATTCAGATTTTTCCCGTCAAAATAAAACTTGAAGTAGTGAGTCTGAATGACGAGCAACTTGATACGTGCTATCGTCCCGGTGGTTGGACGGTAAGACAAGTGGTACATCATTGCGCTGACAGTCACATGAACGCGTTGATTCGCTTCAAACTTACACTCACAGAAGAATCTCCAAGTATCAAACCATACAAAGAAGAATTATTTGCAGAATTGGCTGATTCTAAATCGTTACCAATCGAATCGAGTTTGAAAATTCTGGATGGTGTGCATGAACGAATGACAGTTCTGCTACGTGCAGTAAACATTGATGAGTGGAAACGAGAATATGTCCATCCACAATACGGGAAACGATTCCGTCTCGATGTTGCAACTGCGCTTTATGCCTGGCATTGTGAACATCACCTCGCACATATTACAGAACTCAAGAAAAGAAACGGATGGAAATAGGTCATCGCAAGTCAGATATTTCCGGAAGTGAGGATCTGCACAAATTGATCGTTGCTTTTTACGATAAAGCGAAAGTTGATCCGCTCATTGGTGTAT
>CAZBYM010000023.1:0-10514 GCA_964495745.1 uncultured Chryseobacterium sp.
TCTCATAAAGGAGTTATGAAGGAATAGCAAAGTTAGCAAAATCGGACATTTTTACGCGTTTTTAGCCAATAAGCTAGTGTAGAGCAAGCGCATTTCATTCACTAGAAGCTTAAAGTGAAATCGGTCAATCACCCTCGATTCTGCCTTTTCTGCCATAGAAGCGCGCATTTCGTCGTCGTTTACTAATTCAAGGAGATGTTCTGCAAACGCATTTACATCTCCGCTTTTGCAGAGAAATCCGGTAACACTGTTTTCGACAATATCTTCAACACCACCCACAAGTGTACTGACCACAGGGCAGGAAGCTGCATGCGCTTCAATTAAACTAACTGGCGTTCCCTCATTCCACGATGTCAAAGCCACGATATCTGAACCTGCAAGCACTACATCAATTTCACTGATCCAGGAAGTGAAAATTAATTTTTCCGGGCCGGGCTTTATTCCAAACTGAAGTCCGAGGTCCTTTGCTTTTTGTTCGATCTGGCTTCGCGATTCTCCATCACCAACTATTAATGCCCGAATTGGTTTGGAAGTCGACTTCAACACATTCGCAATTACTTCCAAAAACATTCCATGATTCTTAACTGGAACAAGACGACCAATAATCGTGATTACTATCTCGTCATCTGTAATCTGCCAGGCATTCCGAAAGCTTTTTCTTTTCTCCGTCCTGTTTATTTGGAAGCGGTCAAGATCAAATCCCAATGGAATCACATGAACTTTCGATGGCTCGCAAATGTGATGTTCGTTCGTAAGTTCTGCTTTTTGTTGTGGGCTAATTGCCACAATTGCGTGACTTCTTTTGGCAAGATATCGTTCAATATTTTTGAAGATTGTGGTTTTTATTTTTCCGAAGTAAGAATGAAAAATGTGTCCGTGAAACGTATGTACAATAACAGGAACCTTTTCTTGTATTGCAGCATAACGGCCAATTGCCCCAGCTTTGGAAGCGTGAGTATGAACAATATCCGGCTGAAACTCACGAATAATTTTTCTAATTTCTTTATACGCCTTGTAATCGTTCAGAGGATTAATACTGCGTTTCATTCCCGCAATGATGCGAGGTTCCAGCCCAAGACTTTTTACAATGTGATCTGAACTTGCTTCTGAATCGTCTTTTTCTCCGCCAATCAATAAAGTTTCATATTCCGGGGACAGATATTTGGTGAGATACGCAACGTTATAGGTTGGTCCGCCCAGATTGAAACGGTTGATTATTCTGAGTATCCTGATTGGTTTGCTCACGGTTTCCTATTCTCTGATCAGACAAGTCGTTTTTAAGAAAGACTTGCTGAACTTTCAGTACAAACTTAGGACAATACGACAACAGAACAACAGGAAAGTGGCGACTTTACCAGAGATGATCTGTTGGTCCCAAACCTTGTCGGGTTACAGCACATGCACCACCTGCAGCATCAATAATCGTTGATACCTGATTACTGCAATAACCACCGTTTATTACCAACTCAACTTTGTCTTTGAACTTTTCATAAACGGCATCAGGATCGGAAACGAAATCATCGAGTTCTTCCTGCGATTGATGGGCTGACGAAGACACAATTGGATTGCCGAGCTCCTTTACAATTTCACTCACGATATTATTATCGGGGACTCGAATACCAATTGTTTTTTTCTTGTGCAGAAAAAATTTGGGGACCTTGCTATTTGCATCGAGGATGAAAGTGTAAGGGCCGGGAAGTGCTTTCTTCAGCACGCGAAATACCGGCGTCTTGATCGGAATTGTAAAATCGGCAAGGTGAGATAGGTCGTGGCAAATAATCGAGAAATTCGCCTGCGTAACAGGAATATTTTTCAGCCTGCAGAGTTTTTCGAGTGCTTTTGGCTGCATGATATCGCAGCCTATTCCGTAGACTGTATCAGTAGGGTAGACGATAATTCCGCCAGCACGTAAAATATTCGCTGCATGAACGATTTGTTCATGGTCTGGTTTATCAGAGTTAAGATAGATGAGAGACATCGTTCAATCTATACGGATTTCCTTTTGGGTAAGTTGTTAGATTGAACAGCGAAGCCAGACAATTACGCGAACTTTTTCGCGTCTACAAGAAATTGTGCAAGTCCGCTGTCAGTCAAAGGATGTTTTAGTAATGAAGTGATGACGCTCAACGGACAAGTTGCCACATCAGCACCAATCATAGCGCATTCGATAATATGCATTGGGTGACGAACAGACGCAGCAAGAATTTGTGTTGGATATCCGTAGTTATCGTAAATAGTTCTGATTTCTTCAATCAATCCCAAACCATCTACTGAAACATCATCCAGGCGACCAATAAATGGAGAAACATATGTCGCTCCTGCCTTTGCTGCCAGTAAAGCTTGTCCGGCAGAAAAAACTAACGTGCAGTTCGTACGGATTCCTTTAGAGGAAAAATACTTTATGGCGCGAATTCCGTCTTTGATCATTGGGACTTTTACGACAATCTGCTTGTGTAGTTTGGCAAGCTCTTCGCCTTCGCGAATAATTCCGTCGTAATCTGTTGCAATTACTTCAGCACTCACATCACCCGTAGAAATGTTACTGATGTCGATATAGTGTTTCATTACGGCTTCTTTTCCGGAGATTCCAACCTTCGCCATTAAAGAAGGATTAGTTGTTACTCCGTCAAGAACTCCAAGTTCCTGCGCTTCTTTTATCTGTGCCAGATCGGCGGTATCAATGAAGAATTTCATAGTTGTTGTTGGTGAATTGTGACGCGAAATTATACAATGTTCACTGTTCAAAGTTCACTGTTCACAGTTTGTCGACAACTAAAATGGTTGCCCGGATTCAATGCTGAAAAAACAGTGAAATGTTCGTGATTCACCTGTATAATTCATAGTAAACACAATCAAGTACTCGTCCATCGAAGGAACGAAAGTCGCGTTTGGCAAGTCCCGCTTCACGTGCACTCAGCTTCTTAGCAATGGCAATTGATGCATGATTTTCCGGCCAGATGCGCATGGTGATTTTCTCCAGCTTCAGCGTTTCGAACGCCCAACCTGCAATCATTTTCGCAGTTTCGGTTGCGTATCCTTTTCCGGTTTCTGTTTTTTCAATAAAATATCCCATATCACATTTGGGAACTGACCAATCGAATTTTGTCAGCACAACATGTCCAATCAAATGTTCTTCCGGCATTCTGAATACACCACAGATGAGTAATGTCCCTGCTTTACGATCTCCCTGTTTTTCCAGAACATATTTCCTTGTTTTGGCAAGTGTTGAAGTTCCGGAAAGCGTGAGAGGAAAAGTATGAAGCAACGAATCTTTATTTGCCTGCAACATTTTGTACAACGTAGCAGCGTCTTTCAATCCGTAAGGACGAATAAGCAAAGTCTTGTTTTGAATTTGAGGCGCTGGAATTTTCACTTGAAGACAAAAAAAGTGGGTAAGCTACTTACATCGCACCGCTCAACCACTTACCCTTGCTCCCTTCCGGACCTGGGGGATTCAGCAGGAGCTGGTCGTATAAGACTTACCCGCTGCAAAGTTATAAAAAGTTTCGGGTTTCGGATAGTGGTTTTCTGTCAGGCTGATTGCAGTCGAGCATGAAGCAGAACGCTCGCCACTTGTCCAGAAAAACCTTGACATGCGTAGTTCGCGAAACTTCATCCAACTGAAAAAAGGCGAAGAGAAAATTTGGAATTTTTGTTGCCTGAATGAATGTGCTCAATTGATGTGAAACACGCGATGTAATTCTACAACAGCCTAAATTCTGTTAATCATTGGCGTGAAGTAGGGTTTATTGCCCGAATAAAGGGCTTTCTTCTATCTTTGCTCCACCATGAAAACAAGATTTTCTCACGCATCGGCCTTCGGTTTGGTAACTGCAATGGCGGTAATCATTTTTTCGTTGACGATTTATCTGCTCGATTTAAAAAATTCTGCACTGAATTATCTTTCATACCCAATACTAATTACTGTCGCATGTGTTGGTGTGAAAAAATGGCGTGAACAAAGCGGAGGATTTCTCACTTACGGACAAACGTATGCGCATTTGATGTTACAAACAGTGATGTATTCGGTGGTCATCACTGTGTGGACTTTATTGTTCATTCTGTATATCGCTCCCGGAATGATGGAAGATCAAATGTTGATTCAGGAAGCAAAGTTTGAAGAAAACGGAATGTCACAATCCGAAATTGATATGGCAATGGGTTACGCACGTAAGTTTTCGAGCCCGGCATTTTTAGCAATTTTTGCGTTCTTGGGGAACATCATTTTTATGGCAATTGTAAACTTGATTATTGCTGCAATCATGAAAAAAGATCCGCCCCCTTTTAGTTCTTCACAAGACATGCAGAATACAAACTTTCCTCCACAAGCATAGGTTATGCAGATTTCAATTGTAATTCCGCTCTACAACGAAGAAGAATCTCTTCCGGAACTTCACGAATGGATTGTGAAGGTCATGAAGGCGAACAGTTTCACGTACGAAGTTGTTTTTGTTGATGATGGAAGCAAAGACAAGTCGTGGAAAGTGATAGAATCGTTGTCGGAAAAAGATGCGTGTGTGCGGGGAATAAAATTCAGAAGAAATTACGGTAAGTCTGCGGCGTTACAAACTGGTTTTGAAGCCTGCAAAGGTGATGTTGTTGTTACAATGGATGCGGATCTTCAGGACAGTCCGGAAGAAATTCCAGATTTGTACAAGCGCATTATTACTGACGGATTTGATTTGATTTCCGGATGGAAACAGAAGCGTTACGATCCGATTACCAAAACTATTCCAACGAAACTTTTCAATTGGGCAGCAAGAAGAATGTCGGGAATTTACCTTCATGATTTTAATTGCGGCCTAAAAGCGTATCGCCACGATGTTGTGAAGAGCATTGAAGTGTATGGAGAGATGCATCGATACATTCCGGTAATCGCGAAGCGTGCAGGATTCACAAAAATAGGGGAGAAGGTTGTTCAGCATCAATCCAGAAAATACGGAACAACTAAATTTGGCTTCGAGCGATTTGTGAATGGATTTTTGGATCTCGTATCAATTTCCTTCGTGACGAAATTCGGAAAACGTCCCATGCATTTTTTCGGATTGTTGGGAACGTTGATGTTTATGGTCGGATTTTCAGCCGCAGCATTTCTTGGAATTCACAAGTTGTGGGTTGTGTACTATCGACATGGCATTGCAGAGCGTGTAACTGAGAGTCCTTGGTTTTACATTGGACTTACGTGCATGATTCTTGGAACGCAATTATTTCTTGCCGGATTTCTCGCAGAATTGATCGGACGTAATTCTCCTGACAGAAATACGTACCTCATTGAGAAAACAACAGGCGAAGGAATCGCTTGATTCTAGAAAATTGGTTTGAAAACCGGTTGATTCCGAATTCCTACGATGATCAATGAGAATTCCCAGGCGCCACGCGAGTTGGTGTATCCGTTCAATCCCGAAATGTTAATGTCATAGCTGAAGCGGAATGTGCTTTTTCCTTGCTTGAAACCAATGTGCGCAATGATCGCATCTTTCACGCGGTAATCACATCCGACCAACGCATCAAGTGTTGAATTCTTGATCTTGTAGTACAATAGGAATCCCGCATTGGCTTCCCATGCTTTCGCCTGATTCATGTACAGAAACCGAGGAGAAATCATGAGATCTTCATTGATATCCAAATCGCAACCAGCTTGAAAGTTAAACCGCATTGGAAGTTTAGACTTCGTAGAAGTAAACGACTCATTCGGTTTCGTCAGATGATGAATTGAAAATGATCCGTATGGATGATACTTTTCATGTCTCGCCAGATATTTGTAGTGTATTCCGATCGCTGCATCGAACTTCACCATGCTCATCTTAGAAAAATTTTCTCCATCATCCAATGTCTGATCAAAAGTTCCGCTGTTGGAATCATACTGCTCAGAGAATGTGTAATCAGCCTGATTGAAACTTTTGTAGATGATTCCCATTTGCAAGCCGGTGGTAAGATAATGCTCGGTGTTTGAGCTCATGATGTTGTATGCACCTGAAGCCATCACTTGCATTGTTCTGAAAAGTCCGGGTGATGCATGATTGTTCATGAGAAATCCGCCAACGCCCCATTTGCCATCGGTCTTGTCCAATGATTGATCATAGGACAAGAATTGAGTGTTGAATGGTTTCATGCCAAGTGCGCGCCATTGTGCACGATAGTCAGCCGTAAAACGATAACTACCTTTTTCTCCCTGAAACATTCCTGTGGTGGCAGGGTTCATGTAGAGACTGGCAGCATCGTATTGTGCAAGATGAAAATCCTGTGCGCTCAACATGTTGCAGCACGAGATTACAATTGCGAGAGTGATATACTTTTTCATAGCGCTTATCTTATGATAGTAACTGATCCATGTGTATTAACCGGTACTCCGTCTGCTGTTGTTCCTGTGAGAACCCAGACGTATGTTCCGGCGGGTTGTGGTTTATCATGATATGTTCCGTTCCATCCGTTGGTTTGTGCGTCGGAAACGAAAACCAGATTGCCCCATTCATTGTATACTTCAAGATGCATGTCGAGGAACGGTCCTCCAAGAACGAATAGATCATCGTTATGTCCATCTCCATTCGGAGTAAATGCCCCAGGCAAGATCGGAGGATCCACATCATCGCTGCATGGAATCAGAATTAATGTATCACTGAATGTTGAAACACAACCTGAATCACTCGTTACAGTTAATGCAACAATGTAACTTCCTGTATCGGCATACGTGTGCGTTGGATTCTGAAGAATAGAATTTGTTGAATCTCCAAAGTTCCACGACCAAGAAACAATTGCACCTTGCGAGATGAATGACGAATCAATCATCGCGGCATCAACCGGACAAGTGATTGTGTCTCCGTAATTCGCAATCGGAGCAGCGTTAGTGAAAACTGTTTGCACCAATGTATCTGCGCATCCTGCTGCAGTCGTAACAATCAGACTCACTGTGTGTGATCCGACAGTTGGGAACGTATGCGACGGATTCTGCATGGATGAAGTGTCTGCATCAAACAACCAACTCCATGAAACGATTGCGCCATTCACATTGGTTGAAGAATCTGTAAACACCGTTGAAGCTAATTCGCAATTACCAGCGAAGTAGAATTCTGCTTCTGGCTTACTGTTGATTGTGATGACCAATGAATCTTGAATTGATGAACAGAATCCTGTACTATCTGCAACGAGTAAAATGCCTACAGAACCTGAGGCTATGTCGTTTGGTCCAGGTGTGTAAACCGGATTCATAACAGTTGTCGACGGTGAGAATGTTCCATCTCCTGCCGTCTGCCATGTTCCACCGGTAGTATTCGTTACACCACCGTTGAGTTGCACAGTTTCTCCGGCGCAAATCAATGCATTAGCACCCGCCGTAACGGTTGGAGCAGGAGCGAACGTAATTACGATGGTATCTGCTTCCGGCAAGCAAGCGTTTGTTGCATTCAGGATGAGTGTAACTGTTCCGTTCGCAGTGTCGAGTGGACCAGGGGTGTATGTAGCATTCAACACAGAATCATTTGGCGCGAATGTTCCATCGCCTGAAGTTGTCCAGACTCCTGTTCCTGATCCGCCGAGAATTTGTCCGGCTAGAATGTACCCGTTTGCATCAGCACAAATTGTTGTATCGTTTCCTGCCAGTGCAAGCGGAATAGGAGTGATCGTAATCATCATTGAATCCACTTCCTGAAGACAAAGCCCGTTGTTGGTTGATGTGAGATACAACCAAACCGTTCCTGCAGAAGTATCTGCCGGACTCAACGTGTATGTTGCGTTGAGCGTTGAATCATTTGGATTGAATGTTCCAGAACCACCAGTGGTCCATATTCCTGTTGATGTTCCACCAGTGATTGTTCCATTGATAGCAACAGAAGGAATTCCTGTGCACACACTTTGGTTTGGACCAGCATCTACATTCGGAGCAGGAGTGATAGTTAATACCATACTGTCAATCGCAGCACTGCACAATCCATTTCCAGTAGAGCTGATATAAATCGTTACAGAACCATTCGCGGTATCAAGCACTCCTGGTGTGTATGTAACACTTAAAGTAATGCTATCAGGTGCAAAAGTTCCATCACCGTTTGTTGTCCATACAATTCCTGTTGCGAGGTAAACTGTTCCGTTCAATGAAATTGTTGCAGCATTTGCGCAAACAGTTTGATCAGGGCCAGCTGTAACTTCCGGTCCAGGACTTACTGTAAGCAGAATTGTATCAGAGCTAGCTAAACATCCTCCATTACCAGTTGAAGTTAAAATCAACAGTATTGGATTGTTAGCAGTATCCGCATTTGTTGGAACGTATGAGGCGTTCAGATTCGTTGCAGAAGGAATAAATGTTCCACTGCCATTTGGCGTCGTCCAGATTCCCGTTCCGCTTCCACCTACGATTGTTCCATTCAATGCAACTGCATTATTAGCACAAGCCACCATATCCGGTCCGGCCGTTGCTGTTGGAGGAGGAGTGATCGTGAGAATTACCGTATCAACTGCAGGGTTGCATAATCCATTACCCGTAGATGTCAACACAAGCGTTACAGTTCCAGCTGCGATATCTCCAGCATCAGGTAGATACGTTGGATTAAGATCAGTTGCAGAAGGAGAGAACGATCCGCCACCGGAAGTTGTCCACATTCCTGTTGTAGTTGCTCCTCCAATTACAGCGCTTATTACTGCGTTGGGATTGTTAGCACAAGTAAACAAATCGGGACCTGCATTCACGAATGGAGCATCTGTAATTGTGATGACAATACTTTGTCCTACCGGCATACATCCGTTAGTGGAAGTAAATGTCAACGTTACAGTTCCAGCAGCAGTATCCGCAGAACTTGGAGTGTAAGTCGGATTCAAACTGGTTGCTGAAGGTGTGAACGTTCCGCTTCCTGAAGTAGTCCAGATACCCGTTCCGGTTGTACTTGTTCCGCTCACAACAACAATTGCATTATTCGCGCAAACTGTTTGATCAGGACTTACTGTAACTACAGGTACCGGCGCAAAAATGATCAGCACAGTATCGTCTTCCGGATTACAAGTTCCATTAGCCGTTGAAGTAAGAATTAATAAAACACTTCCTGCGAGCGTATCGGCTGTGCTTGGAATATATGTTGCATTCAGAGTTGTTGCGTTAGGAGAGAATGAACCTGAACCTAATGTTGTCCATATTCCCGCTCCTGTAGATGAAGACCCGTTAAGCGGAGTATTTGGCGAAGAAATACAAGTGAGTATTGTATCGCCAGCAATTACATATGGAGCATCAGTGAATGTTACAATGAGTGAATCTATTGTTGCATTGCACGTTCCGTTTCCAGTAGTTGTGAGATAAATAGTAATTACTCCAGCTGTAGTATCAGCATTACTTGGTGTGTACGTCGCATTTAACGAAGTTGTTGATGGCGCAAAAACACCAGAGCCGTTTGTTGACCAGATTCCTCCAGTGGCAGTCATCACAGTTCCGTTCAAAGTAACAAGCGAATTATTACCGCATACCGAGATGTCAGCTCCTGCGAGAGCAATAGGAGCGTCGGTAATTGTCAGAATCAATTGATCTGTCACGGCAAGACAACCACCATTGTTCGTAGATGTCAATGTTAACGTAACAGTTCCTGCTGCAGTATCTGCAGAACTTGGCACGTAGTTTCCGTTCAATCCATTCGGAGCAAAAGTTCCGGTTCCGCTTGTTGTCCAAACACCGAGTCCGGTACTTGAAGTTCCTGAAAGAGCAACAAGACCTTGATTACCGCAGACTGTTAAATCGATACCTGCTGAAACAACAGGCGGCTGAGTATATATAATTGAAACTGTATCTGTAACCGGATTACAAGTTCCATTCACTGTACTTGTCAAAGTAAGGAGCACGCTGCCTGCTGTAGTATCTGCATTAGATGCAATGTACGTTGGGTTCAACACAGTATTATTCGGAGAGAACGATCCTGTTCCGGATGAAGTCCAGATTCCACTTCCGGTTGAAGAAATACCGTTCACCTGTCCGTTCGGATTGTTAGCGCAACGGAATACTGTTGGACCTGCATCAACTGTTGGAGCATCAGTGATAGTAATGACCATCGAATCAACAACGGCGAGACAAGTTCCGTTAAGTGTTGTTGTTAAATAGAGCGTCACTGTTCCTGCCGCAGTATCTGCAGAGCTTGGAGTGTAAATTGCATTCAGTGTTGAACTGCTTGGAGAGAAAGTTCCGGTTCCGCTTGTCGTCCAATTGCCGCCACCTGCAACAGTTACAATTCCGTTGAGTGAAACGTTGGCGTTATTTGCACAAACAGTTTGGTCAATACCTGCGTTGGCTGTCGGCGCATCTGTAAATGTGATTGTGATCTGATCATTATCAGAAGCGCATGCTCCATTGTTCGTTGACGTGAACGTGAGAGTTACACTTCCCGCAGCTGTATCGGCGTTACTTGGAGTGTAGGTAGGATTCAACACGTTACTTGCAGGGGAGAATGTTCCTGTTCCGCTTGTTGTCCAGTTTCCACTTCCCGTTGTTGAGGTCGCCAATAGAGTAACAATCGCATTGTTTGCGCACACAGATTGAGAAGATCCTGCAC
>CAZBYM010000023.1:10524-18557 GCA_964495745.1 uncultured Chryseobacterium sp.
CCGGCTTCGGCACTTGTTACGTTTGGAATCGATGGATTCTGAAGGGCGGAAGAGAAACTATTTGGTCCCGTCCATGAGTAAGTTGCTCCTGCAGTAAAATTGCAGGTGAGATTCAGCGTTGCGCCCTGACAAATCGGACTATTGCTATTCACAGTCGGAGCAGGAGGAGTTGGATTAACTGTTACTACAACAGTAGCAGGTGCACTGGCACAACCATTGAATACAACAACAGTATATGTTCCACTTGCCGCAACCGTCACACCTGGAATAGTTGGATTCTGTAATGAAGAAGAGAACGAGTTCGGACCCGTCCAGCTATATGTTGCACCGGCAATTGTATCTGCGGTCAATTGTAAAGTTTGCCCTGAACAAATTGGAGAGTTCGAAGACACAACTGGTGTAGGCGGATTAGAACTTACGAGGGCCACAATCGTTCCCGCAACACTCGAGCATCCGTTCACAGTAATTACAAGCGAATAAGTTCCGGAAGCCGCAGCAGTTGCACCGGGAATAGTTGGATTTTGCAAAGCAGAACTAAATCCGTTAGGACCTGTCCACGAATAAGTAGCTCCAACAACCAGATTAGTGTTGAATGTCAATGTAGATCCAACGCATATCGGACTGTTCGATGTTGGCGCAGGAGTTGCTGGAATTGGATTCACAACAACTGTTGTTGTTCCGAATACACTTGGGCAACCTGCAACAGTTGCAACAACAGAATAAGTTCCTGCAGCTGCCAAGGTTGCTCCTGCGAGAACCGGATTCTGAACAATATCAGTAAATCCATTTGGCCCTGTCCAAGAATAAGTTGCTCCAGCAATAAACGATGCAGTTAAATTCAAGTTATCTCCATCACAAATCGGAGAGTTGCTTGAAGCTGTTGGTGCAGCTGGCGTTGCGTTTACAACAACAGTTACTGTTCCTGCTGCACTCGTGCATCCCAAAACAGTAGTTGTTACCGAGTATGTTCCTGCCATCGCAAGAGTAGCGCTCGGACGAGTTGGATTCTGTAGTGCAGAAGCAAATGCTGCAGGACCCGTCCATGAATATGTTGCGCCTGCTACAAATGCAGTCGACAAAGTGATTGTATTTCCTGTACACACCGGACTATTCGAAGTAGGCGCTGGTGTTGCTGGAATAGGATTGATGACAGCAGTTGTAGTTGCAGCGGCACTGGTACATCCTCCAACTGTTATTGTAACAGAATATGTTCCTGCGTTAATAAGCGTTGCTAACGGAATCGACGTGTTCTGTGTGATCGCAGTAAATGCGTTTGGTCCAGTCCACGAATAAGTTGCGCCAACCACGAATGTTGAATTGAGATTCAAAGTCGAACCATCACATATTGGTCCGTTGTTGGAAGCAGTTGGAGCCCCAGGAGTTGGATTTACCACAACTGCAATTGTTGATTGAGGACTTGCGCAGCCATTGTTGATCGTGAGTGAATAAGTTCCACTTGCTGCAACAGTAACTCCAACAATTGATGGATTCTGTAATGTTGAAGTAAAGCCGTTCGGTCCTGTCCAAGAATAAGTGGCGCCAACCACAAGATTGGAAGTAAGATTCAGAGTAGCTCCACTGCAAACAGGAGAATTACTTCCAAGTGTTGGTGCAGCAGGAGGTACATTCACTGCGACAACGAGTGTTCTTACTGGACTTGTACAACCATTCACAGTAATCGTAAGCGAATAAGTCCCACTTGCTGCTGCAGTCGCTCCGGGAATCGTAGGATTCTGTAACGCAGAAGAGAATGCATTCGGTCCTGTCCATGAATAAGTAGCACCAGCGACAAACGGTGTTGTAAGGTTTAATGTTTGTCCAACGCAGATCGGTGAATTGCTTGATGCTGTTGGCATGGCAGGAATCGGATTCACAACTACAGTTGTTGTTCCAAATACACTAGGACATCCTGCAACTGTAGCAGTTACGGAATATGTTCCTGCGGCAGCTAATGTCGCAAATGGGATTGATGGATTCTGAGAGGTGGACGTAAATGCATTCGGACCCGTCCACGAATAAGTTGCTCCAATAATTAGGGATGCCGAAAGATTTAGTGTTGAACCAGCGCAAATCGGAGAATTACTCGATGCAGTAGGAGCCGCAGGAGTTGCATTCACTACTACCGTCACTGTTCCGGCAGCACTTGTGCATCCTGCAACAGTTGTTGTGACGCTGTACGTTCCAGCCATTGCAAGAGTTGCTCCAGGACGAGTTGGATTTTGTAGTGCAGATGCAAATGCTGCAGGACCAGTCCAAGAATATGTTGCACCGGCTACAAAAGCTGTACTTAGGTTGATCGTGTTTCCTGTACAAACAGGACTATTGGATGTTGGAGCTGGTGTGGCAGGAATTGGATTCACAACAACTGTTGTAGTTCCAAAAACACTTGTGCATCCTCCTACTGTTGCAGTGACAGAATACGTTCCACTGGCAGCGACAGTTGCAAACGGAATCGACGGATTTTGAGACGCTGAAGAGAAAGCATTTGGTCCGGTCCATGAATACGTTGCGCCAATAATCAGAGAAGCTGAAAGATTCAATGTTGAGCCTGCGCAAATAGGACTGTTGCTCGATGCAGTTGGAGCAGCGGGTGTTGGATTGACAACAACTGCGACTGTTCCTTGAGCGCTTGTACAACCACCAACTGTAACGGTAACAGTATATGTTCCTGCCATTGCTAATGTAGCACTTGGTCGTGTTGGATTTTGCAATGCAGATGCAAATGCTGCGGGACCAGTCCATGCATACGTTGCTCCGGCAACAAAAGCTGTACTCAATGTAATTGTACTTCCAACACATACAGGACTGTTGCTCGTTGGAGTAGGTGTTGCAGGAGTTGGATTCACAACTACTGTTACAGTTCCTGCAAGACTTGGACAACCGCCAACGGTAATCGTAACAGAATAAGTTCCTGCATTCACCGCTGCAGCTCCAGGAATTGTCGGATTCTGCAAAGCGGAAGAAAATGCATTGGGTCCGGTCCATGAATATGTTGCTCCGATAACCAAAGGCGTTGTAAGATTGATTGTTGCTCCTTGACAAACCGGACTATTGCTACCTGCAGTTGGAGTAGCAGGTACGGGACTGACAGTAACAACAGTTGTCGCTGCAGCACTCGTACATCCACCAACGGTAACAGTAACGGAATACGTACCGGACATGGCAACTGTTGCGGAAGGACGTGTAGGATTTTGTAAAACTGAGGAAAATGCCGCTGGGCCAGTCCATGAATAAGTAGCACCAATAACTAATGTAGCGGAGAGGTTGATTGTTGATCCGGCACAAACCGGAGAATTACTCGAAGCAACAGGTGGTGCTGGAGTTGGATTGACGGTGACGTTAACTGTACCTACTGCGCTTGCGCAACCACTAACTGTAATTGTCAGTGAGTATGTCCCGCTAGCAGCAACAGTTGCACCGACAATTGTTGGGTTTTGCAATGTTGACGAAAATGCATTTGGCCCAGTCCACGCATATGTTGCACCAACTACAAGAGGAGTAGTTAAGTTCAGATTCGATCCTGAACATATGGGACTATTACTCGAGGGAACGGGTGTAGCAGGTATTGGAAGTATCGTTATTGGAATGGCAAGTGTATCCCTACATCCCAATGTTGTTATTGTAATTAGAGTTACGGTGTAAGTTCCTCCGGTAGCATAAGCGTGTGAAGGATTAGTCGCTGTTGAAGTTGTTGCGTCACCAAAATCCCAATTGTATCCGCTGATTGTCGTGTTGGCGGAGCATGTAGAGCCATTCGTAAAGACAATAGGAACGAGAGCGCATTGTGGCGCAGTGTGGGTAAATGCTGCGTTGGCAAATCCTACATCAACCGACGCGTAACTTGTGTCAGCACAAGCAGTACCTGCATTGATGATCAACATCGTGGTATAAGTGCCGGGTGAAGGGTAGCTATATGATGGAAACTCCAAGGTAGAAGTGTCAGTTGTTGAGGCGAGGTTTCCGAAATCCCACGTCCAGTTGTTGGCCGATGGATCACTATTATTCGGGAAACTCACACTCAATCCTGAGCAGGCATTAATTGTATCACCTGGGACAATTAATGCTTGTGCCGGGGCAGGACAGAAAGTAATGTTGAACTGAAAGTCACGAGTCATCTCGCTGAGAAGAACACTGTTTCTGTATTCTCGTACTCTGACCCCAACAATAAATTGTCCTGTCATAGTTGGTGTTCCTGACAACATTCCTGTTGTTGGATTTAATGTAAGTGGCGGACCACCTAAAGGATTATTTGCTGAAAATCCACCCAGCCATGTTACAGGTGTGAAGGATGCCACGTTGGCCGCATATGTAGGAACTGCTGCTGTGTACGGCGTGTAAAACGAGTAAGCGAGCGAGTCTCCATCGGCATCCAGAGCAACGTGATTAAAAGTAAATGGATTGCCTTGACACAAAAATAACGGAGGAAAATTGGTGAAAACCGGATTGCTGTTCGCCAGAAAATCATTGCCGGCCACCTGAACGTTATCCCATCGATACAGCTCTGAAGTTGGAGATGCTGCATCATAGTGAACGCGAATTCTGATTTGAACAGTATTACCAACAATTGGTCCCGATGCTGCAATGGCGGTTGTAAAATCATTCACAAGGACGCCGTTAATCAGGAAGGGGAGAAATGGTCCGGAATTAACACTGTATTGGACAAAGATCGAATCGTTAGCATCCAGCGTCCCCGGTTCTGATAAATCAACACTTAAGTTTACCCCGGCCGCAAAGGACGAGATTGTGACTTGTTGTGATAACCAAGTTGCTTGGGCATTGTTTGCTCCTTGTACTTCAAACAAGTTACCTTGAACTTGTGCGTAGCCTGGAGGCGTTGTTCCAAGCGTGCGGGTCCATGCAGTCGGTCCAGCATCAACCGTAGTTCCATTAGCGAGCGTAAAATTCTCCAGCCAAATAAGACTTGGACCTGGAATGTATGCATACATGCTTGCACCAATACAGTTACATGTTGCATCTACATTTGTTGTAGAAAGGTTGCGGCAACATACATCGTAGTAGCAATGATAACCACCAGGATTTGGAGGTAAATTATTTACAGTAAGTGTGTAAATACCTTCCTGAACACAAGGCATAGGTGTTGGTGGAAGAGCACACGTATCAAGGTTTGACGGTATTGGAGTTACGGTTCCAAGAGTCATGTTGAAATTTCGGCTCGGAGCAAAAGTGGCACCATCATATCCGCGAACGTCGATGGTTACTGTTCCCGGAAATGCAGCAGCTCCTGCCGTACAATCTCTGAAAAGTTTTAGCGTGAAGGTGTAACTTGATCCACCATTGTAAACATAGGTCAGCGTGCCTCCAACGATGTGCGTTGCGTTTCCTGCCAGGGAAATCAATAGAGCCGCGAGTAGTGTGAGTAAGTGTTTCTTCATGCTTGTGCGTCTTTTATTCAACTTATTACTGCATGATTAATTAAGTTTTGCTTGCCTAAACTTTAGTAATCATCAATCGGTGATGGCTGTGCACGAAACCGGGGGTGCGATTGCGCTTAAGCCGTGAAAAAAATCGTAGCGTAAATTCTGGATCGACCCGCCAAGGTCAATTGTTCCGGTATACGTTTATGGCTTGTGAAATGTTCGAGATTTGCGTCATACGTTTTCTATGAATTCATCGGGAAAATCGACTTGTTTGTCCAAAAACAGGGACTTGGACTTGCAATTTTGCAATGGCACGAACGTTATGAATAGTTATAAAGAGAGCTGGCTTTTTTGTGGCTTTTCAGCACTTTGCGTTTTATACAATTGGCTTGCTTCTTGCAACTAAAACCTTATCAATTAATTCGTAACTTTGTTATTATGCTAAAGGCACTGATTTTCAGGATATTTGCGGCTTTCAGGGGACTGAAATCGGCTAGTTTGATTCCGATTCGAGTAAAGCAGAATCGCCGAAAAGGAATTTCTGTTCTTACGTTGCTTTTATTAACAACAATGGCGTTTGCGCAAGTTCCGGATGGAGTTTATCCCAACACAACCGACAATCAAGGTCGGAAACAGGGCGCGTGGAAGAAGAAAGATGAGCAAGGCACAGTTGTGTACGTTGGTCAGTTTAAAGATGACAAACCTTATGGGTTATTCACCTACTTCGATACGGAAGGAAGAAAAATGACCGAGATGAATTTCGTTGCGGGAACAAATATCGCTTATGCGAAAATGTTTTACATCGACGGGAAAATTCAAGCGGAAGGAAAATATCTCTCACAGAAAAAAGATAGTCTTTGGAAGTTTTACAATATGGACGGCCTTTTTCTCTCTGAAGAAATGTGGGTGAATGGAAAAAAAGAAGGGAAAGTGATTATTTATCATCCAGGAACAAAACAACCGGCAAGTGTGACGATTTTCAAAAACGGAGTTGAAGAAGGGCCGTATGTAGAATATTATCTCGATGGACAAAAGAAAATGGAAGCCACTTACATTGGTGGAAATCTCGAAGGCACTGCAACTTGGTACTATCCTGATGGCAGAATTAATATTCTCGGCGCATATCAACACGCAGTGAAACACGGAAAGTGGACGTACTACAATGCCGACGGATCAATTAAGGGAACTGAAACCTGGAACCTTGGAAAAATGACCAGTCAGGAACAGTTGATTAAACCGGAAGACTTGAATAAAACGATTGAGGATCCACAAGATCCAAAGCATAATCCTGATCCCGCTGGTGGCGGAGGAGGAGGTAACTAAAAGTGAAAAGCAAAGGAAAAGTTTTAGTAGCAATGAGCGGTGGAATCGACAGTTCGGTTACAGCGCTCATGTTGCATAATGAAGGTTACGAAGTCATTGGAATTACAATGAAAACCTGGGATTACGCTTCCGCTGGAGGATCTCGGAAAGAAACAGGTTGTTGTAGTCTGGATTCAATCAACGATGCGCGAAGTCTTGCAGTTGATAATGGATTTCCCCATTACATTCTCGATATCAGAAGTGAATTTGGTGAACACATCATCAATAATTTCGTGGAAGAATATCTTGCTGGTCGTACACCAAATCCATGTGTGTTGTGTAATACGCACATCAAATGGGATGCATTGTTGAAACGCGCTGATCAATTGGATTGCGATTTTATTGCGACAGGACATTACGCTTCTGTGCGTGAGGAAAATGGTCGTTATGTTATTTCAAAAGGGAAAGACGCGAACAAAGATCAGTCGTATGTTTTGTGGGGATTGTCGCAAGACAGTTTGAAGCGCACGATTTTTCCATTGGGGAATTATGAAAAACCTGCAATCCGTAAAATGGCAGCAGATGCCGGATACAGCGAACTTGCGAATAAAAGCGAGAGTTATGAAATCTGTTTTATTCCTGAAAATGATTATCGCGCATTCTTAAAACACAAAGTTCCCGGACTGGAAGAAAAAGTGGATGGAGGAGATTTTGTGCGTACTGATGGAACGATCATTGGCAAACATCGTGGTTATCCTTTTTATACAATCGGGCAACGCAAAGGATTGGAAATTGCATTAGGTGAACCCATGTTTGTTTTGAATATTAATCCTGAAACAAACACGGTCGTTCTTGGAACCAAAGATGAGCTCGAACGTCAAACGATGTGGATTCGTGATTATAATCTTGTGAAGTATGCAAAGCTCCCCGAGAATTTTTCTGCGTTGACGAAGATCAGGTATAAAGATGCAGGAGCAATGGCAACATTGATTGAAGAAGATGGAAAAATAAAAGTGGTTTTCCACAAACCTGTTACTGGTGTTGCACCTGGACAATCTGCTGTTTTTTATGAAGGAGATGATCTGGTTGGTGGAGGTTTTATTGACCGAAAAGTTGAATTTCTTCCAAGTGCAGCGTCCATCAAAAAAAATGAATCTTCAAAAGTCTGAACATGAATCAACATTACGCGGCTCAGTTCTTCAGTTTTTCGTTTAGCAGAATTATCGTTCTGTTCTTCGTTATCAATTTTATGTTTGGTTGTAAAAACGATTCTGAAGTCAACGACATTGGTTACGGATATTTTCCAACCGAAATCGGTCATTGGGTAATCTATGAAGTTGATTCAACAGTGTA
>CAZBYM010000024.1:0-18520 GCA_964495745.1 uncultured Chryseobacterium sp.
CATCGGGATGTACAGAATTCAGTTGAATGGAAATGATTACACGCTCAACAAAGAAATCGGATTACATTATCAATTGCACCGCGGAATTGGCGTGCATCAATCGAAAGCGCACGCGAAAAATCAACCGCTGAAAGTTGCAGTTTGTGTTGGAGGTCCGCCCTCTTTAACATTTGGAGCGGTGATGCCATTGCCTGAAGGATTATCGGAACTTACTTTCGCAGGTGTGTTGGGCAATCGCAGAATCCGTTACTCTGTGCAGGATGGATTTACATTTCCTTCTGAATGCGATTTTGTGATCACAGGAGAAGTTTATACAGGTGAGAATAAACCGGAAGGGCCATTCGGCGATCATCTCGGTTATTATAGTTTGAAACACGACTTTCCCGTGATGCGTGTGCACAAAGTCTGGCACCGCAAGAATGCAATCTGGCCATTTACAGTTGTTGGTCGTCCGCCACAAGAAGATTCTGTGTTTGGATGGCTCGTCCACGAACTCACCGGTTCTGCAATGCACGATGAAATTCCTGGAATAAAAGCAGTGCACGCAGTAGATGGCTCCGGCGTTCATCCGTTATTACTTGCAATAGGAAATGAACGCTACACACCATACATCAAGGAAAGAAAACCTGCAGAAATTCTGACGATCGCCAATCGCATTCTAGGAACAGGACAACTTTCGTTGGCAAAATTTCTTTTCATCTGCGCGAATGAAGATAACCCTGATTTGGATATTCAGAATCTTCCTGAGTTTTTCAAACATATGTTAGAGCGAATTGACTTCACTCGAGATTTGCATTTTCAAACAAAAACAACAATTGACACGCTCGATTACAGTGGATCAAAACTGAATGAAGGATCAAAACTTGTGCTTGCTGCTGCAGGAGAGAAGGCGCGGGAACTGGCAACATCTGTTCCAACTCTGCAACTACCCGATGGATTTCATTCACCCATGTTGGTACTGCCTGGAGTGCTCGCCATTTCATTCACTAAGTTTCGCGATTACAATTCTGCGAACAAAGAAATTCAGGAATTCGCCGCAGCACTTTCATCACAATCTTCTGCGTTGAATGGAATCGCACTCATCACCATTTGCGATGATTCTCAATTCACGGCTAAGACTATCGACAATTGGGTGTGGGTTACTTTCACTCGTAACAATCCGTCGCATGATGTCTACGGAGTAAACGCCGCTATTGAAAACAAACATTGGGGATGCAGCAGTCCACTTATCCTCGATTCACGAACGAAAACACATCATGCACCACCACTTGAAAAGGACGATGTAGTTGAACGAAAAATTGATCGTTTATTTGTTAAAAATGCCTCACTAGGTGGAATTCCTTGACACTTTTCGAGGTAAATTGCGTTAATACTATCAGAATCAATATTCACCCATGCAAATTCCGGTCGCATTTGTAATCGCGAAATTTGTCACTGGCCATATTTGAATTCTGAATCTTTGAATCTTGAATCACTTACCTATGCGGTCTATACAACTTCTCATTTTTACATTGTTGTTTTTGTCCCAGCAAATTGTTGCTCAACAATTACAACCACTCGAACCCGGCGGAGCAATTCCCGTTTTCTTCCATTGTCCTTCACAACCCGGCGTTGATGAACAAATTTCTCAGCGCAAACGCGTAGGTGATCCAATGGATGCGAAAGAAGAACAATTCACGCGAGAAATGAGTTACTACGCTCAACAAAGAACACAGACCGGCCTGTTGCTGTTCAATGATTCGCTCAGTAATTATGTAACTAAAGTTGCTGCAGTACTTTTAAAAGACGATCTGGAGTTGTTCAACAAATTACACTTCTACGTCTACAAAGATCCTGCTCTCAATGCATACACTTCAGCAACTGGAAATATTCTCATCACTGTTGGATTGTTAGCACAACTTGAAAACGAAGCTCAGCTTGCATTTATTCTTGCTCATGAAATCACTCACTACAAGCAGGAACATATGCTCAAAGGTTATCTCAATCGCGAAGAGCTGAAAGAAAGAGAAGGACCTTCATACAACTGGGCGCAATCATATTATTCCTACAATCAGGAACAGGAATTGGAAGCTGATCGTTTGGGTTTTGAACTTTATAGAAAATCAAATTATTCCATCAGTGATGCAAAGCGTTCGTTCGACATTCTGGAATACTCGGATTTACCATTCGATGATGTTCCATTCGACACATTGTTCTTCAACAAAGATTTCATGACGATTCCCGCAGGGTATTATCGCAAGGAAGTTGATCCGATTTACACAGACGACAATTACGAAGATCGAAGCAGCACACATCCGAATGTACGTAAACGTAGAATGGCATTGCTCGCTACAATGGACAGCGTGAGTGAAACCGGTCGCGTTCACTTTATTGTTTCGCAGAAAGAATTTCTGAACATCCGTGAAAAAGCACGTTACGAAATGTGTCGCTTGTTCTTAGCAGAGCGTTCCTACTCGCAGGCGATTTATGCCTCGTTTATGCTGCTGCAAAAACATCCGAATGACATTGAGTTGAAAAAAATAATTGGATATTCTCTCTTCAACATGGCAGCTTACAAACAAGGCGGTTCCAGCGGATATCCATTCTGGGGTTCATTCTGGGGTGGCGGATCCCGTTATAGCGCTTTGAAACGCGGCTCGTTTTACAGCACGCCAAACTATGAAGATTATCCCGGTAATCAACAACAGGTATTTCATCTATTCGGAAAAATGGAAGCAGATGAAATGACAATCATGGCGCTCTCCTACAACTGGTACATTTATCGCGAAGACAAATCAGATTCACTTCAGCTTCGCTTATGTGATAGTTTGTTTTCGATGGTTGTGAATAAACAAAATCTACACAAGAGTTTCTTTTCTACCATTACACCAGTGCAAGCACAAGAAGAACTTCGTCAGGATTCAATTCGCAAAGCGAAGGAAACGGGCGAAACAGGCGAATCAAAATATTCTCGTCTGGATAAATTCAGAATTTCATCCGAGAAAGAACGATTCATCAAGTTCGCATTTGTTGAACTGATGAAGGATACCGACTTCGTTGCACGTTTTGATTATCATACACAACATCGCCGTGGTCTGATAAACTCAGGACCCAGCTATAACGTGGTTGAAACTGATGAAGAAAAGAAACAACGCGAAGCCGATGAAAAGAAATACGGGGCCGGAGTGAAAAAAATAATTGTGATTAATCCTGAGTACAGTTATTACCACGAACCGGATCGAAAAGAAGATCCGGAACAGGAATATCCAAAGAGCGAACAAGGACAAATAGATCTTTGCACAATTGTAGACCAATCTGCCCAAGCTGAAGGTGTGGATGCAATCATGCTTTCTCCATTCTCCATGGATAGTCTGGACACAGATACGTTTTCGGATTATGCTTTACTGAACGAGTGGTTTTTTGAACGTCTTCAATATGGCACGAGCAACTATGTAACTAATCTTTCCAACAAAGCTGCTATCGATTCTTTGATTGTTCGCTACGGAACACCTTATGTGATGTTTACGGGAGTTGAAGCCGCGTACCTCAAACGCGTACAACATCCGGTTTGGTTTGGCATCACCTGTCTTGCAGTTATTCCGGTTGTGTATGCTTTCATTCCACGCAGAGAATTTCTTTACGATGCTGTTGTTCTTGATTTGCGAACCGGCAAAGTTGTTCAGATGGAAGACAAGAAAATAAAACGCGGAAAAGAAGTTGAACACACTTCTGGTTTTTACAAAAACTTTTTCGCCAAGCTGAAACGTCCGGTAAAACCTGCTGATCCGATCCCTGTTCCACCAGCTGGTTTGCGCGATTAATCTATTCGCAATCTGATTATTTACTAGATTTACAAAATGAGCACCTCCCCAAAAGGAATTCGTCGCATCATTTTCGCATCCTCTGCCGGAACAGTAATCGAATGGTATGACTTCTATATTTTTGGAAGTCTTGCTGCGATTATCGCCACACAATTTTTTCCCAAAGAAAATCCTACTGCTGGATTTCTTGCAACACTTGCCGCATTCGGAGTGGGATTTGTGATTCGTCCGTTCGGAGCATTAGTATTCGGAAGACTCGGAGATCTTGTTGGAAGAAAATATACCTTTCTTCTCACGCTACTTATTATGGGCGGAGCCACTTGCGGAATTGGTTTGATTCCTGGCTATGATACAATTGGAGTTGCAGCACCGATCATCGTGTTTCTCTTGCGCGCATTGCAAGGACTCGCTCTCGGTGGAGAATATGGAGGTGCAACAACGTACGTCGCCGAACATGCACCACCAGGCAAACGCGGATTCTATACGAGCTTCATTCAAACTACTGCAACACTTGGTTTGTTTATTTCCATTGGTGTAATTCTTCTTTGCAAATCAACATTGGGTGATGAAGCATTTCGCGAATGGGGCTGGAGAATTCCGTTTCTTCTTTCCTCCATTCTCGTTCTGATTTCGTTTATCATACGAAGAAAAATGGATGAGTCGCCGGAATTTGCACAACTCAAAAAAGAAGGAAAAACTTCGAAGAATCCGCTCAAAGAAAGTTTTGCGAAATGGAGTAATTTGAAATGGGTTTTGATCGCTCTTTTTGGCGCTACGGCTGGTCAAGGAGTCGTTTGGTACACCGGACAATTCTATGCCATGAATTTTTGCACAAACACATTACATATTGAAGCATCGCAAATTCAGAAAACACTTTTGATTGTCCTTCTGATTGGAACACCACTTTTCATTTTCTTCGCGTGGTTGTCGGATCGTATAGGAAGAAAATGGATCATGCTTTCCGGAATTGCGCTTGGCGCGATTTTCTATATTCCGATTTACAAAGCAATGGCCGCACAAACAGATTCCGGATCGTGGAAAATAACTTCTCATCAATTATCACGCGCCGAAATCAGCGAAAGTCATCAAACAGGTAGAGTAACTCACTACTATGAGAACGGCGCCACGATAACTGAAGTAACAAAGGACGACAAGCTTACCAAAACAATAACGCTGCCCCGACAAAATCTAATAATTATTGGTTCATTGATTTTGCTCCAACTTGTTTTTGTAACTATGGCATACGGACCGATCGCAGCATTTCTGGTTGAATTATTTCCTGCAAAAATTCGATACACATCCATGTCACTTCCGTATCACATTGGAAATGGAGTTTTCGGCGGACTCACTCCGCTCATTGCAGAATCTCTTGTTGTAAAAACAGGAAATATTTTTTCGGGATTGTACTATCCGGTTATTGTTGCCGCGATAACAGTAATCGTAGGTGCTATTTTGATCAAGGAGAGAAAAATTATTACAGAATAATTCCTACTCCGAAAAATACCGAAAAAATATCTTTGTACAATAATCTATAATGCATGTACCGGCGGTAAGTTCCGCCGCTATCGCCGGAAGATTCGTCTCCAAGAACAAGAATCGGAGCGCCAATACGTATTCCACCGTTGGCGACCAAACGCCCCCAGAAAATCTCCTGAGTTCCTAGTCCTACTGTTGCAGAAACTTTCTTTACTCCGATCTGAACAGGTGCAAAAGTTTGCAGCGTTGTGAATTGAACATTATAATTACTTGATGAATAATTCAAGGAGAACTCTAAGAATTTTCCTATTGGCGCAAGCCCGCCAAGTTTCTGCCGAAATTTTCTATAAGTCAAACCAACTTGGTATCCACGAATTTTGCCGTTGTTGGATAACGCTGTGTCGTACTTCTGATGCGCGCCCAAACTAAACATGTTATAAGAAAGTCCAAGTTGAGAATATCTTCCTGTAATAAAATGAACGTTGCCTCCATACTGCAAATTATACGACAACAAAAAATCTTGCCACTTTGCATAATTTGGAGAGTACGAACCTTCTACACAAACAATAATTCGCTTGCCGAGATAACCACCGTTCGCCGGAGGATTCGCACCTAACGAAATAGAAATCGCTATAAATAGTATTGCCACCAGCTTTCTCATTTTGTTGCTTTTTTAGGAGTCGCTAACATGCGCATCATGTCGTACATGTGCAATTTCAATCGTGCGTCAGTGGACTTTTGTTTAAGCAATTCACGCTGCACTCCCCACACAGGTTTCCCCGTTGTTACATCGTAAAGAATAGCCACGAAGTAAACATCTTCTCGAGGAGTGAACAATCGATACGCTGTAATAGGAGCAAGCGGCAGAAATGCTAAACTCAAAGCACGAAAAACTTTTCCTGTTCGTTTTGTACGACTGGTGTAATATGCGGTCCACATAAAATATTTCGTTCCATACTTCTGCACCATTAGATTCATTTGTTCCTGGGCAACCGGAAGTCCATCACCTTCTTTGAAATTTCCTTTTTGCGTAAACCAATCACTCATGATCATAAGATCATTGAACTTATCCATATCCGTACTATCCATATTTTCCGGATCAAGAATTTCACATTCCATTCCCACTTGTTTTGCACTGGAATTCATAGCCGCCATCATTGCTGCTCGACCGCTAATAGATTTTCGAACATCCAATTGGCCGTTGTCTATTTTCGAATCGTACGATTGGTAAATCGGATTCACAATAACCACTTTGGTCAATCCTTGAGGACCATAGAAATTTTCATTTGTTTCTTTCTCTAAAGTCTTGAGTTGTTTACCAGTCATCAGATCTTCCAAATCTTCAGAAGTTTCAAGGCTATCAGCATATTCCATCGCGCTTCGGAACATAGCAGTGAAAGTAGAATCCTTCATTTCTTCAATGAATGCGAATTCCCAATACTTCACACCATTCAACGAATCTTCATGCATGTGATCAAGCACCACCTGAAATCTTCCTTCCGGAGAATTCTGTTTCACCTTACGAACAAGTCCCGTATCCGAAAGCACTTTATTCCCGATCGTCAGGAACAAACTGTCATCGTCATTAAAGTCTTTGATTCGGACATCATTCTCAACTGTCAACTCTCGAAACAAACCTACACACCACACCGTAATGTCTTTATCCTCAGGAAACTTCTTGTGTACAGCCCAGGCATATTTTACTGCAGCAATATTCCATCCATCGCGATCCGTTTTGTCAATGAATGAAGTGGTTCTTGCCATTTCTCCAGTGGGCTGACCATCATCATCATCTCCTCCACCTTCACCGGAGAACAACGCAGCGAGAAGTTCTTCAAGATCTCCAAAAAAGAATGAAGTATTTTTCTTTACAGTTATTGCGAATATTGCACGCACCATTTCTTTCTCCAGAAAATAATTTCCAGGATACGTTTTCTGTACAGACTGATTAATGTAAACTGACTCTTTGTATTCTCCATCGTTAATTCGCAATGAAGTTTCTTCAAACATCGCCATCGCTCTCACGCGATAAAACATGCTTTCTGAAACCAGAAATTTTGCGCCTAAAGTGTCTTCGCGAAGTTTTATTAATCTGCGTTTGATATTCTTTCTTCTCTTGAAAACTGATGGATGTGTCGAAAGATCGTTGTCTTCCTCTTCGTCATCAATGCGATAATGCTTAATCGTATCAGCGTAATACTCTGAAGGAAACACAAAGTAGGGCGATTCGAAAAGCGATTTGCTGAACAACGTGTCGGTGAACGGAAAATCTGCTTCTGCGAGAATATCGAATGCACCCATTGCTGCGCGTGGATCATAATTCGACGCTACTAGCATATCAAATCCTTCTTCGTCCGCTTGAGTTTCCTGAGAACGGGCGTAACTGTGCTTTTTCAAAAAACGGTTTTCGAAAGTTGTTGCTTCATACTTTCCCTGACCTTCCTGCATCTGAACGCCTTCAATATATCCGGTTAACACATGTCGTCTTTTGAAGTGAACAATTTCATGCGCGAGTACATATGCAAGTTCTGCTTCATTACTCAAACGGGTAAGCAAACCAACGGTTACGAAAATTGATCCGCGATCTGTAGCAAATGCATTGACAACAGGTGAACGAAGAATATAAATATTAATCTGCGCACGAAGCACAGGATCTTTCGCAAGCAGCGAATCTGCCACACGATTCACATACAAACCCATCGAGTCGCCAACCATGATTGCTCCACTATGAAGGATCTGATCTACTTGATAATTGTTCTGCAAATAAAAATTGTCTTCGGCCTTCTGAAGTTCTTCGCTTTGTCCGGTATTGATTTGAGTTTTCGATCGCTCGTATTTCTCATCGGTAGTTTGCAAAATATCCGGAGGCAAAGTACCGCTTGAACGCGCAGGTGTATAATTGTCCATGTTAGGCACCTGTTGCGCCAGCAGGAAAGCTGGTAGAACGAGAAAAGCCAGCAAAAAAGCATTTCGTTTTA
The DNA here is from genome assembly GCA_964495745.1 of uncultured Chryseobacterium sp. Taxonomy (GTDB): domain Bacteria; phylum Bacteroidota; class Bacteroidia; order Palsa-965; family Palsa-965. Next base: position 8,255 of record CAZBYM010000024.1, read on the forward strand.
GCATGAGTTAAAGTTAATACAGGATTGAGGGTTTTGATCGTTTTGTAGGACCAAAAAGTGACAAAAACTGTCGCTTTGAGAGCGGTCAGGTAATCTTTAGAATGAAGCTGAATGTTATTGTACTCTGATCACAACCTGCTCCGAAGTGATTGTAGAATGAATCCCACAAGTGAAATAATAGGTACCGGCAGTAGTGAAGGTGTGAGAATACTCATCATCTGTCTGCAAAGTTCCACTCATGAAAAGTGCACCTTGAACGGTATGATTTGGATTTCCTTTATTGATGAATCGAACGGTGGTTCCAGGTGCAACGGATAACTGTGATGGCCGAAACAATTGATATTCTAACCAGACTTCATTGGGTCCTGGCTCGCCGGGATCTTCTTTCTTACAGGAAGAAAACACCACCACAAATAGGACCAAAGCAATTAACAATCTCATATTGGTCTTGTATAGTATTCGATTTCCAAACATTTTCTAGCGACAAGATCCGTCAAGACAAAAAAAATCCCGGGAATTTATCCCGGGATAAAGATGAGTTTATTAATTCGTTCCGGGAACAAATACTTTACTTGCTTCCAATTCACCAGATGGCATTTGAATCTGAACCAAATAAATACCCGTTGAAATTTCAGGAGTACTAATTACATGTTTTGTGCTTCCCTCAGCCGCAGAAATTTTCTCTGAGTGAATAACCCGGCCCTGAACATCAAGAATTGAAACGACATAATCTGCTTCATATTCAGAATTCAACATCACAACAATATCATTCTCAACTCCAAATGCTGTAGCAGTATTCAAATGATCTTCGCAACTCGTAACCTGAATTGGTTCATAGTCTTTTCCGGCTCCATTAAAATCGTATTGAACAAGACGGTAAAGAGTTGTTGCAGTCAAAGGTTCCGCATCTTCAAAAGTATAATGCGACATGGAGCTGGTTGTCCCCCTGCCAATTACTTCACCAACCGCACGGAAAGCCATTCCATTATCACTACGAGTAACTACAAAATGACTGTTGTTGGTTTCCGAAGCTGTAGACCAGTTAAGAGTAGCTAAATTGTTTTCGCAAACTCCAGTGAAGCTAACCAATTCAACAGGTAGCGGTGCAGCTAACGAAGACAACACCATTGGAGTGAATGCTCCTGCAGCAAAACTAACACCAGCGGCATTGACAGTTCCAACTCCCGCAAGTACAGCAGGCGCACTTCCAATATTCGCGTTATTAGGCAACCATGCGGTAGCCCAATATTGCGCTCCGATATTTCCTGTGTTATAAGGAACGATAAGCGTATTCTCTGTTCCCAAATAACTGAATGTAAGATCGGCAGTTGTTGCAGCAGAGCAAGTAATATCCCACCAGCGGTCTATTACAGATTCGTCAGAACCATCCTGAGCAAGAATTGGCGAGAACATTTGAGTTACGCTTGAGGACCACGGAAGATTCGCACTCGCAGCAGTTGGACGCAGAGCAACATTCACTGTTGAGCTCGTCGCAGTTGTTTTATTGAATGTAAATGGAATGTAAGTTCCGGTGGCGGTCCCAAAAGGGAATACAAATGCACCAGTTGTCACGCCCATCATCCATTGAACAATACTTGGATTTGCTGCTACGTTCGTTTCACTTATAATATATCCAGCAGTACGAACGACAGCAGCAGTAGCTGCGTTACCAATGATCAAAGTGAAACCACTGAGATCCAAAGGGCCAGCAGTTAACGTCAAGACATTATTGACCCTGTTATTATTGATTCCCATTAATAGTGATCCGGTTGCCTTGTTTTCAACGAGATTGTAGAATATTGTAGCGACAGTTCCGCCAATAGATTGACTCGGCGTCCCATTGAAGGTATGCGTACTGCTAGCGTGCACAAATGTGCTATTGTTATTCCAGTTGCCTCGAATTGAAAAACTCCCAGCTGAAGTTTTGGTACCTGCGCCCGAAAACAAAATGTGACCATACCCAGGATTTGGAAGATTTGAAACCGACTGTGCTAATCCACCATAATAGGTTACCCTGCTTACAGAACTTATTGTGTAAGAGGTATAATTCACTGCCGCCGCGAATCCAGGAAAATTATTGTCATTCCCAATACGCAAAGTTGAAGTTCCATTTATGGCAATAGGACAAACTGCAGTCCATGGATCAAAATCAAAATCTCCGATATCCGCAATTGTTGCATTGTTGACATTTAAGCTGCCATCATATACAGTAAACCAATTGCCGGGAGCAGAACCGGGAGCGACAGCAACAACTGTAACCGAAGGACTATTCGTTGTTCCAAAATTTATTGTTGAAGGCTTAATGTGACGCGCACTCGCGTAAGTAACCGTTTGCGCTCCTGCAGCATTGAAATTCCAAATTGGCTCATCACCTGGGTTAGTGTAGGCCCATGTACCCATTGTAAGATTGGCGTTAAAAGTCATTGAACCTTCTGCCAGCGTCGCTCCTCCAATGTATGTATCTCCTGATCCCGTTGTATGAATTGCAGTTGCACCATTAAAAACAAATCCGCCTGGAGCATTTCCTGCATCAATTTCGCAGAAAGAATAGTTAACAGGACTTACATAATTTACAGCGTTGAACGAAGCTGTACCATTGACCGTAAGTACAAATCCATTTGCGCGCAGATATCCATTTCTGTTCCCGGAAACTGACATATCCAAACTTCCAACTGTAATGCTTGCGCTCAGAGAAATCGCGTTAATCCCTCCCGCAGTCATCGAAATAGTTAATGCATCAGCTGCAGTTGGGACACCAGCAGGTGACCAATTTGCAGCGGCATTGAAATTCGTGCCGAGACCGCCAGAACCAATTCCGACCCACGCTCTGGCTACAGCAGAAGCTTCTGAATAAGAAAGTAAAAGTGCAAGGAGAAAAATCGGGGTATATTTTTTCATAATCATTTATTTTGTTCAGTTAGAAATTCAGAAAACTCACACCTGTTAACGGTTGTCTGCTTCCTGAAGCATTTGTTGACGAATACGCTGATTTTCTTTCAGCACTTCTCCCTGCTGTTCATAGGTCCAGCCTGCAACATCGGGTTTCGCTGAAGAGGTTGTCTGATCAGGTGCCGCTTGTAATTCAATAGACGTTGCGGGCGCTTCCGTTTTTACAGTCTGATATTCCTTTTCGGAAGTTCCCTCGTTGTATTTGTATTTTGCCAGAGCAACAGATGCAGATGCAACAAGGATCAGTGCTCCAAGAATTACGACTGCAGTTTTTGTTTTGAATGCTTTCATTTGCGATTCGATTTAACGATGTACTAATAATCAAGCCGATTTTTTTCGGTTTAATTATCAGGTAATACGAGAAGTTATGTAAAATGTTTGCCTGTGGCGGATATATTGAAAAATCAACAATCCGATCACAATTCAAATATAGCGATTAGAGCAACCCAAGTCAAGGCCTCATTATCAACAACTTAGCATTTCGATATACGACAAAAAAAACCCGACCAATGTCGGGTTTGATTCGATGAAGCCAAGCTTTCAGTCAGCTAGACGTTAACTAAACCGATTTTCTTCTTAATTCCTTCCGTAGTAATCGACCCCGGACGCTCCAACGGATGTCCTAAAGCACGATCCCAAATAAGCGAAGACAATACACCAAGTGAACGCGAAACGCCGAAGAGCACAGTGTAAAAATCAAATTCGGTAATTCCAAAATGCATGAGCAACGCACCGGAATGTGCATCAACATTTGGCCAAGGATTTTTTATTTTTCCTGTCGACTCAAGAATTGGAGGTGCAACTTTGTAAATCATCTGTACAATTTCGCAAAGCGGATCAACTCCTTTTACAGCTTTGATATAGCGAGCGTAAAAATCTTGTTGTGCTTCGAATCGAGGATCGGTTTTGCGCAGTACAGCGTGACCATATCCAGGAACTACGCGGCCGTCGGCAGAAGTCTTGTGAATATAATCTTCGATTTGTTTTTCACCGGATTGACTAATGTTGATCCTCGTTCGCTAAATATGCAGAAAGTGATTATGCGTGGTCGCCGCGTTGATCAATTCTTCAACCGGCAGCAACTCCGTAATAATAAACCGGCTCACTGAAAATCCAATCATCTTTACCCCAATTGGATCCGGGATTCCGCGAGGTATGAATGAGCGCGAAAATGTGAACTTCTCTTTTCACTTCATTTACACCAATGTGCAGCATAACAGGAAAACCTTTAATCGGAACGCATCTTATTTTATCATAGCGGAGTTGAGCGAAAGGAGTCGTTTCCAGCACAGCAAGATGTTCCATTACAACTTTGTAAAACCGCTGGCCCAATCCGAATTGTTGCAATTCATACCAGGTAGTTTGCTCATCAATTTGTTGACCCGCAGCTTCAGAAAGAACTACCTCAAAGCTCATTTGTCAAAATTGTGTTTCTTGCGAATTTCCTCCATCACTTCACGCCAAGGACGATAATCTTCCGGCTTGGTGGTCGCAATAATATTCCGCACAAAGTTCTTGTCGGCTTCCGGAATTTCGTAGTCCGGCTCTGACTTTCTTTCAATCCCAAGATTACGCAACGCTTCCTCAAAAGCTTTCATTTTTTCATTGGGCACATCTACAACAATACGGTTCATGGCAAAAAGGATTTTAGTAAATTTAATCAATCATGAATAGAAACTAAGCATCACAGATTATGAATTTCAATAATCAGCCATTGATTCAAGAATTTAATCAATCATATGAGCCAATCACAAATGAAATTTGGATGCAAGTCCTGAATTCTGGAAATGCACATTCAGCCCTTATTAAAAGTGCCAAAACACCTGAAGTTGCCAGATTGCTGAATACAATTCAATTCATGCAATTATCAGGGTTGGATATCATGGTAATAATTAAAGGGTTACTCAACTCCAAGAACTATTTCGAGTTACTTTTCTACGTTCGCAACGCAGGTACAATTCTAACGCAATTCAATGAGGACAGACTTGGTATTGCGGGAAAAGATTTTCAGACACTATTACCTGAAGTTGGAGTCACTGATGAGGAAATAGTGCAATTGAATCAGATCAGAAAAAAATTAACCAGCGTATTGAAGCATCATGAAACTAGTTTTCGGGAGATAAGAAATACTCTGCATTCTCACCGCAAGCATGATACACTTGCTCAGCTTGAACTACTTCAAACTCTTAATCCGCTCGAGGTAAAGAAAATTTTGGATTCTGTTCTGCAATGGATCAATGAAATAAACTCGTTTCTAATTTCTATTTTATCCCGGAGACTTAAAAGTGGTCAATAAAAAAACTCACCCGTTTTCACAAGTGAGTTTTCTATTTCATTTTCGTGCTGGTTGTCAGACCGAGTAGTCACGCTTTTCGCGGGACGCACCGCTCCGAAGGAGTCCCTTCGGGAAGGGCTGGCAACTAGCTCACCGCAATTCCAACCTTCTTCTTAATCCCTTCCGTAGTAATCGATCCTGGACGTTCCAACGGATGACCTAATGCACGATCCCAAATAAGCGAAGACAATACACCAAGTGAGCGCGAAACGCCAAAGAGCACCGTGTAAAAGTCAAATTCTGTAATTCCAAAATGCATGAGCAACGCACCGGAATGCGCATCAACATTTGGCCAAGGATTTTTTATTTTTCCTGTCGACTCAAGAATCGGAGGTGCAACTTTGTAAATCATTTGCACAATTTCACATAGAGGATCAACACCTTTTACTGCTTTGATATAGCGAGCGTAAAAATCTTGTTGTGCTGCAAAACGCGGATCAGTTTTGCGAAGCACTGCATGTCCGTAACCCGGAACAACACGACCTTCTGCAAGTGTCTTGTGAATATAATCTTCGATTTGCTTTTCAGTTGGAAGCTCCGCACCGATTTCTTCTCGCATTTTCAGAATCCAAGCAATCACTTCCTGATTTGCAAGACCGTGAAGTGGACCGGCAAGTCCGTTCATGCCGGCTGCAAAAGCAAGATATGGATCACTTAAGGCCGAGCCAACGAGATGAGTAGTATGCGCGCTTACATTTCCACCTTCATGATCGGCATGAATCGTCATGTACAAACGCATCAATCGCTTTACATCAAACTCCGGAAAGCCCATCATGTGCGCGATGTTTGCAGCCCAGTCAAGTTTCGGATCAGGTTCGATATGCTCGTTGTTCTTGTATTTCTTTCTGTAGATGTACGCAGCAACACGAGGAAGACGCGCAATGAGATTCATCGAATCTTCATACACATAATCCCAATATTCTTTCTTGTTAATTCCCTCGCGATATGCTTTTGCAAAAAGTGATTCTGTCTGCATCGCCATTACCGCAATACTGAACATCGTCATTGGATGCGTCGATGACGGAAGTTTTTCCAGCGTATCAAAAACATGTTTAGGAACAATTGCACGCCGTGCCCAATTGTTGCTGATATCATAAACTTCTTCCTTTGTTGGAAGTTCACCCGTCAACATCAAATAAAATATTCCTTCAGGAAGCGGCTCTGTTCCATTGGGAGCTTTCGGAAGTTTTTCGCGCAACTCAGGAATTCCATATCCACGAAAACGAATTCCTTCTTCAGCATCAAGCTTAGAAGTTTCTGTTACGAGGCCGGTGATGCCTTTCATTCCTTGATAAACTTGCGCGACGGTATACTCACCAAGTTTTTTATCTCCATGTTCCTTGATGATGGCCTTTACTTCCGCAGCCATCGGCTTTGCCTTCGCGTAAAATTTTTCCTTGAGCGTATCCATAAAAGTTGGGTATTGCGTATGCGAACTAGTACACGAAATCGTGAACGTTTGCCTCTAAATTAGGAAGAAAATCAAGGCTTTGGTTGGAGGACCGAAAATATTTTTTAGACTCGGTTGGCATCATTTGCCACGAAGTAACCAAGACAAAAAGGAACAGCAAGGATCAATTGCAAGTGCATATGGTTCCTCATCTTACTTCGTGAATCTTCGCGACTTAGCGCCTTCGTGGCAATCCTTACGGAACAAATTTCATCTGTTTCCCAAGATACCTCGCACTTCCTCCCAGCTGTTCTTCGATACGAAGCAGTTGATTGTACTTCGCCACTCTATCAGTCCGGGAAGGTGCTCCTGTCTTGATCTGACCACAACTCAATGCCACAGCAAGATCAGCAATGGTTGTATCCTCTGTCTCGCCGGAACGATGACTCATTACGCTGGTATAACTATTGGTATGCGCCAATTGAACAGCCTCAATTGTCTCTGTTAGCGTACCAATCTGATTTACTTTCACCAGAATAGAATTGGCAACTCCCTGCCCTATTCCCTGCGCCAAACGTTCCGTATTGGTAACGAACAAATCGTCGCCAACAAGTTGCGTTTTGTCTCCAATGCTCGCAGTCAATTTCTCCCAGCCCTTCCAATCATCTTCTCCTAATCCATCCTCAATTGAAAGTATCGGATAGCGCTTCGCCCAGTCGGCCCAGAAGCCAACCATTTCATCACTGGATAAAGTCTTGCCATCAGACTTTTTGAATGTATACGTGTTAGTTTTAGCATCATAAAATTCAGTTGCGGCAGCGTCCATCGCCACGAACATGTCGTGACCAGGTTTGTATCCAGCAGCTTCAATTGCGCGCAAAACATATTCTATTGCTTCCTGATTATTTTTAATGTTCGGCGCGAATCCACCTTCATCACCAACGTTCGTGGAAAGCCCTTTTTCCTTCAGAACTTTTCTCAGCGTATGAAAAACTTCAGTTCCCATTCGCAAAGCTTCGCTGAAACTTTCAGCACCAACCGGCATGATCATGAATTCCTGAAAATCTATTCCGTTATCAGCATGTGCTCCACCGTTGAGAATATTCATCATCGGAATCGGCAGCAGCGTTGAATTCACACCACCCACGTAACGAAACAAGGGCTGACCAGCCTCAAGTGCTGCGGCTTTCGAAACAGCCAATGAAACTCCAAGAATTGCATTTGCGCCAAGGTTCGCTTTGTTCGGAGTGCCATCCAAAGCAATCATCTTGGCATCAATCTGCGACTGATCAAAAATGTAAGCACCTTTTAGCTCTTCAAGGATTGTTGTATTGATATTCTGCACAGCCTTAAGCACGCCTTTGCCTACATAAATTTTCTTGTCGTTGTCACGAAGTTCAACTGCCTCGTGGGCTCCAGTGGAGGCACCAGAAGGAACAGCCGCGCGTCCGAGAACTCCATTCGAAGTAATTACATCAACTTCCACAGTTGGATTGCCACGCGAGTCAAGAATCTGTCTCGCTTGAATTGAAGAAATGAATGACATATGAGTGAGGTCTAAATGTTTTTCAAATGACAATTTTTGCTTTTGCGGGCCGAGGTTCTCTCCTTGGGAGAGTTAGTGAGGCGCGCGAGGGGCGAAAATTGTTTAAGCAGAGACAGGTTTCTTGACCGAATTCATCAACGTAACAAAATCATCGAATAAGTAACGGGCATCCATTGGGCCTGGACTCGCCTCAGGATGGTATTGAACACAAAATACTTTTTTTGTTTTGTGTCGCAAACCTTCAACAGTGTTGTCATTGAGATTCACATGCGTGATTTCCACATCCTTGTTTTTTGCAGCGTCCTCCATGCGAACTGCAAAACCATGATTCTGGGAAGTGATTTCCGATTTTCCTGTAATGAGATTCTTCACAGGATGATTAATTCCTCTATGACCAATTTTGGTTTTGTACGTGCTCAATCCAAACGATTGCGAAATAATCTTATGGCCGAGACAAATTCCAAAAACAGGAACATTTGAATTAATCAACTTCGTTACCAGAGCAACTTCATCATGCATCACTCCTGGATCTCCGGGGCCATTCGAAATCATAATTCCATCCGGATTCCAAGCAAGAATTTCCTCAGCCGAAGTTTTCATTGGGAAAACTGTCACAAAATTACCTCGCTCGACCAAACATCGAACAATATTCTTCTTCACACCAAGATCGAGCAATGCTACTTTACGAGGAGAATTTGAATCTCCGGAAGTATAAACAGTTTTCGTGGAAACTTTCGAAGACAACTCAAGCCCTGCCATTGAAGGAACTTTTTTCAGTTGTTCTTTCAATGCATCAATATTCAAATTGTCGCTGGAAATAATTGCATTCATCGCACCCGCATCACGAATGTGGCGTACAATCGCACGCGTATCAACTTCGCAAATTCCAACAACACCTTCTTCAACAAAATATTCTTTGATTGATTTGTCCGCTTGTTGACGTGAATAAACTTCAGAAAACTTCTTACAAACAAGTCCGGCAATTTTGATGGAATCAGATTCAACCTCTGTGTTCTTGATTCCGTAATTCCCAATGTGAACATTCGTGGCAACCAGAATTTGTCCGAAATACGACGGGTCAGTGAAAATTTCCTGATAACCACTCATTCCTGTATTGAAACAAATTTCGCCGGTAGTAGTGCCAATTGCCCCGGCAGCTTTCCCGTGAAATACAGTTCCGTCTTCCAACACCAAAACTGCCGGAGCTAATGCTGTGTATTTCGCGCGATGTGATCTGGATTCCTTTTCTTCCACAATGATTGCCCGGTTTTAATAAAGAAAAAGGGACACCGTAAAATTACCGTATCCCTTTTTTGTGTTGAAATCAACTTGCTGACAATTTATTCACTTTTCGTCTCGTCAGTTGAAGTTGTAGTGGTTTCTTCAGCCTTTTTTGTCTTTCCACGACCGCGGCGAGTTGTTTTCGGCGTTTTCGCTTCTGTTTTAGCGTTAAGCATCAATTCGTTGTAATCAACCAGTTCAATAAGGCACATATCTGCACCGTCATCACGACGTTTAGCATTAGGACTTGAACTAACGGTCAAACTGTAACGAATAATGCGCGTGTAACCACCTGGGCGAGTTCCTACTTTTGGTCCAACCTCTTTGAAGAGTTCGGTAACCGCTTCTTTATTCTGCAAGTAGCTAAATACTTGACGGCGGTTATGCTGACTATCATCTTTAGAACGAGTGATGATCGGCTCAACGTATACGCGAAGCGCTTTTGCCTTAGCCAACGTTGTATTGATCCGCTTATTCATGATCAATGAAGCCGCCATATTAGACATCAACGCATGACGATGTGCTGTCGTACGTTTAAGGTTATTCTTTTTATCTCCGTGTCTCATTTCAATTACGATTTACGATTTGCGAATTACGAATTGCAAACCATGAATTTATCATATCAACTTTCCTCTTACCCGTCGAGTCCGAATTGTCAGACCGAGCGGAGCCGAGGGTTGACAATTAGTCTCTATCCAATTTATACTTCGCAACATTCATCCCGAAGTTCAATCCTTTGCTTGCAACAAGCTCTTCAAGTTCTGT
>CAZBYM010000025.1:0-17511 GCA_964495745.1 uncultured Chryseobacterium sp.
CATCCTTTGTTTTATTGTTTCGTTGCAGAAAACGATGAAGGTAAAATTCCTGGAATGGCGCTTTACTATATCAAATATTCGACCTGGAAAGGCCCCTGTGTATTTCTGGAAGACATTGTTGTTTCACAATCGGAACGAAGAAGCGGAATCGGAAAATTACTGTTTGAAGCAGTAAAAAAAGAAGCCGCAGATCGCGGAGCGTTACGCATGGAATGGCAAGTACTCGACTGGAATGAACCTGCAATTCGTTTTTACGAACGTTATCATCCGGAAATTTTGAAAGAATGGCTGAATTATAGGCTTACCTATGAGCAACTTTAGCTCTTCCCTAATTCTTACCTTCGCCTTACTATGAACGTGTTCAAATTTGGAGGTGCTTCCGTAAAAGATGAAGCCGCAGTCCGCAACCTTGCGAAAATTGCAGGAAATACTCCGGATGAAAAATTAATCGTTGTGATTTCTGCAATGGGAAAAACAACAAATGCACTGGAACGTCTTACTGATGCATTTTTTTATGGCCACGAGAACACAGAAGTTATTCTGAAAGAAATCAGGGATTATCACGTTGGAATTACTGAAAAATTATTTCCTGATTCTAAACATCCTATTCACACTGATCTTCACAATTGCCTGGTGGAATTAGATTGGGCAATTGAAGATCCGCCCACTCATTCCTACGATTGCGAATACGATCAGATTGTTTCGGTTGGAGAAATTCTCTCGACAAAAATTGTCGCTGCTTTTCTACAGGAGAATGGTGTAAAATGTGTTTGGAAAGACGTGCGTGATTTTGTGAAGACCGACAATACGTATCGTGAAGGTAAAGTAGATTGGGAACTTACGCGCGAACGGATTGAAGAAGAACTCCTGCCCTGCTTCAGCACTTTTAATATGGTTGTGACGCAAGGATTTCTTGGAGTTACTTCAGAAAACTTCACAACAACGCTTGGTCGCGAGGGTTCAGATTATACAGCTGCTATTCTCGCATATTGCACCAACGCAAATAGTCTAACGATCTGGAAAGATGTTCCCGGAGTTTTGAATGCAGATCCGAAATGGTTTGATGATACGCGACTCATCCCGCAGATGACGTATCAGGATGCAATTGAACTTACATATTATGGAGCTACCGTAATTCATCCAAAAACAATAAAGCCACTTCAGAACAAAAATATTCCACTCTACGTGAAATCTTTTCTTCATCCTGAAAAAGAAGGAACGAAAATTCACGATGTACAATCGCCACTTCCGATTCCTTGCTTTATTTTCAAGATCAACCAGGTTTTGATTTCAATTTCGCCGCGCGATTTTTCCTTTATCGTCGAAGAAAATATGGGAAGCATCTTTTCTCTTTTTTCGAAACATCGTGTGAAAATAAACACCATGCAGAATTCTGCCATCAGTTTTTCGTTGTGCGTGGATAACGATGAGAAAAAACTTCCCATTCTGCTCGAAGAGTTGGGAAAACAATATCGCGTGCTTTACAACGACAATCTGGAACTTGTAACGATACGTTATTACGATCAAGCCACCTTAGACCGTGTGACAGTTGGAAAAACTGTTTTACTGGAAGTCAAAAGCCGCTATACTGCTCAACTCGTCCTGAAAGATGTCTGACAAATCCAAACCGATTCGCATAGCGCTTGCCGACGATCATCCTCAGCATCTCGAACTTCCCGGCGAATACGATCAAGAATGGGAAATGACTATTTCTGAAGCCGCTGGAAAACCAATGTTGACACGGACCGCTCCGAAATGGGACATGGGGATTTTTCAACTTGACGTGGCAGTAGGAACGTACATTTTGCGTTTAGAAGGTGGAAACGCCGTTTATTGTCAGAAAATCGTCATAGTGGAGTAATTCAGTGCTTTTGGTTGTGAGAATTCAACTATTCTCTCGAACTTTAGCACCAGTTTATGATTGAATTAACCATACCCCCAACTCTACGTACCGCCGGAGTAAACTACAAGACTGATCAAGCCATTCTTGAGATTAGCGGTATTTCTATTCCTGAAAACGCGGATACATTTTTTCAGCCGGTATATGAATGGCTTGATAAAATGAAAACTTCCTATAAAGGAAAAATTACCGTGCGTATTAATCTGACTTATTTCAACACATCTTCTGTTCGTCACTTGCTGATGATCATCAAGACGCTGATTGGTTCGTATAAAGAAACGCTAACAGTTGAATGGGTTTACGAATCCGATGATGAAGAAATCAAGGAGAGAGGGCAACAGCTTTCAGAAGTTGTGAAATTTCCGTTTGTATTTCGTGCGGAAGAGTAATTCAGTCGGCCGATAATACTTCTATCATTTTACGCGCAAGCACTTCCGCAATTTTTCGGTGACTTTCATTCGTCCATCCTGCGACATGCGGAGAAAATAACACACGATCAGATTTTCGCAATTCCTGAAAAGCATGGGGCAGTTCATCTACGCTCAATTTTTCAAATGATGTAGACTCATACTCCAGAACGTCGAGACCTGCTCCAATGACTTTGCCGGATTTCAATGCCTTGAGCAGAGAGTCCGTTTTCACAACCTGCCCACGCGATGTATTCAATAGCCAGATTGGTTTTGCAAATTGGTTGAGAAAAGTATCATCAACCAGATTTCGTGTTTCATCTGTTAATGGCACATGAAGACTCAGAACATCAGCGTGTGAAAATATCATAGACATCGTTGATTCTTCAACATTGTCATGAGCAAAGTTGTTTTTGTATTTGTCGAAAGCCAGAATCCGCACATCAAAACCCTGAAGCACTTTCGCAAATGCAGATCCCATGTTACCGTAGCCAATAATTGCAACCGTTTTTCCTGTCAACTCTACGCCACGATTTTCTTCGCGCAACCAAACTCCTTCACGCACTTCATTATCCGCCTGACGAAAATTATTCATAAGCGACAGCAACATTCCCAATGCATGTTCAGCCACCGCCACACGATTTCCTTCCGGCGCATGAACACAACGAATCCCTTTTGATTCAGCATAGTGAACATCTATGTTTTCCATTCCAGCTCCTGCGCGACCAATGCATTTCAGTTGCGTGCCAGCATCGAGAAATGATTTATCAAGTTTGAATCGACTCCTGATCACCACTCCATGATATGCATAAAGCTTCGCACAAATTTCCTCTCTCGAAGAAGTGTAATCTTCATCGCAATCGAATCCTGCTCCACGCAAAATTTCCAGCATGGATGGATGATTGGAATCAAGAAACAAAATTTTCTTTCTCATGGCTAAAGCAATACTCCTTTGAGCAGCGACATTGAAATCGAGAAGTAAATAACGAGTCCTGTTACATCGACTAACGTCGCAACAAACGGTGTTGAAGAAACTGCAGGATCAAGTCCAAGTCGTTTGAGGATTAACGGAAGAAGAGAGCCCATCAAACATCCCCAGAGAACTATACTGGTCAGCGTAATTCCAACCGTCAATCCGATCAACACCCAATGCGGACCGTAATCCTGAATGAAGTTTGCCCAAATAGCAACGCGAAGAAATCCCATGATTCCTAAAACCAATCCAAGCACAAGTCCTGATTGGAACTCTCTCTTCAGAATCCTCCACCAATCTTTGATCGCGATTTCACCCAATGCTAAAGCGCGAATAACAAGAGTTGAAGCTTGAGAACCTGAATTTCCTCCGCTGGAAATAATCAATGGAATGAAAATCGCAAGAATAACCGCTTTCGCAATCTGATCTTCGTAAAAACTCATCGCAGTTGCCGTGAGTGTTTCTCCAATGAAAAGTACGATCAGCCAACCAACACGTTTGCGCACAAGTTGCCAGAACGGCGTATTCATGTACGTGTCTTCGAGTGCCTGAACCGCACCCATTTTCTGAACGTCTTCCGTATTTTCTTCGCGCATTACGTCAACGATATCGTCAACTGTAATTCGCCCAACCAATCTGCTCAGCGAATCAACAACAGGAATTACGACGAGATCATACTTATCCATGATCTGTGCAACTTCTTCTGCAGGCGTATTTGTTTTTACACTAACAATATTCGGATTGTATACATCCGTAATTGGTGTCCGCAATGGTTTGGTCAGAAGATTTTTCAACGAAAGCAATCCAACCAACTTCTCATCGTCATCAACGACATAAATGGTGTAAATATTCTCGACACCCTCAGCTTGCCTGCGGATTTCACGAACGCATTCCCAAACATTTTTTGATGAATGAACTTTCACCAACTCTTTCGCCATTACTCCACCTGCAGTATCCGGATCATAGTTGAGGAGATCAACGATGTCACTCGCCTGCTCCATGTCTTCCACGTGCGAAAGAACTTCGTCTTGCTGCTCATCAGAAAGTTCAGCGAGTACATCCGCAGCATCATCCGTTGCGAGATTGTCGATGATGCTATCTGCAATTTGCTGCGAAGAAAGTCGAGAGAGAATCATTTCCCGCTTATCATCATCAAGCAAAAGAATTGCTTCTGCCGCTAATTCCTCAGGAAGAATCTGGTATGCTTTTACTGCTTCTTCATCCTCAAGTAAATTGAGAATCTCAGCTGCATCAGCAGGGTGTAAATCGTCTAGCTTATGGAGAATATACTCCTTGTCACCAGCCTCAATTGCTTGGCGAAGTTCATCCAGTAAATGATCTGTGATCTGGATTGACATAAGGGAGGATTGTCCATGGTTTGAGTTACGCGGGCAAAGGTAAGGAAAAACAGTAGTCAGTTTTCAGTAGTCAGTAGTCACTCAGTTCAACTGACTGAATACTGAATACCGCCTACTGACCACTGAGCAATCTCGTCAATCCTACAAACTCCTGCACACTCAACTGCTCGGGCCGCATTCCTTTTGTCACTTCGAGTGGCCGAAGAATGAGGCCGTATCGAGAAGAGACAAAAGTGAATTCTTCCTAGCATCAATCACCTCGAGGAACTTATGATATCAGCAACTTAGTTAAACCAACGAACTCTGCCACCGACAACTGCTCTGGACGTTTTGTGAAAATTGGGTTCTGTTCCTCTCCTACAACAATCGCAAACGCATGCAACGAATTCCGCAATTGCTTTCTGCGTTGATTGAATGCTGCTTTCACAACCTTCTTGAAAAAATCAGGATCGCAACCTAAATCGTGAACATTATTTCTACGCAGACGAATAACAGCAGACATCACATTCGGCGGCGGTGTGAATACAGATGGATCAACAGTAAAAAGATATTCTATATCGTACCACGCTTGAAGCAACACGCTTGTAATTCCATATGCTTTACTTCCCGGCTTCTCAGCAATCCGCACAGCAACTTCCTTCTGAAACATGCCAACTACTTCCGGAACCATGTCCTTGAATTCAAGTACTCGAAATAAAATTTCAGTAGAAATGTTATATGGGAAGTTTCCAATCACAGCAGCAGGTTCACTAAAGAATTCCGAAAAATCCTTTCGTAGAAAATCATCGCCAATAATTTTTCCGTGTAGAGCGGGATAATGCTCACCGAGAAATTTCACTGAATCACGATCAATTTCTACAACCCATGTATCAAGATCATTTCGCTCGAGAAGAAATTTTGTTAGCACGCCCATTCCGGGACCAATCTCGAGAACTTTCGAATATTTTCCGTTGGGCTCAAGCGCCTCCACAATTTTCGAAGCAATGTTCTGATCATTCAAAAAATGCTGACCAAGATGCTTCTTTGCGCGTACTCTTTCCACAACTATGCGATATGCTCCAGCAACGTGCGGAAGGCGGTAAATTTTTCTTCGTATTTGTCTTTGTGCTCCTTCTGCAAAGCAGGTGCATGATCCTTCATGTAGCGATTGATGTCTTCCATAGAAGCAGCACAATATTGTACAGAATAACTCACTCCCGATTGTTCGTCAACCATGATGCGGAAAATATTTCCAGACGAAAAACATCCTGTAGCCACAACATCCGGAATGTGTTTGGATTTCATCCACTCCAGCCATTCATCGTGGACAGATGAATCAATATTCACAGTAACGTTGTAGATGATCATAACAGAAAATTATTCTTCCGGTTTATCGCCACGCAAGATTCGATAGCGTTTCTGTGCATCAATTCTGAAAAGACTTCCCGGATAATTGGTGATCACATCGAGATAATACTGCTTGGCTTTTTCTTTGTCGTTCAGATAATAATCGTACAACTGCGCAATTTTGAACGTTGCATCATCACCTAAAATATCCGGTCCGTAAGCGACAATCAAACGATCAAGAAAAACCGCAGCTTCCCTGTATTTCTGTTGTTTGAACGCAATTTTGTAACGCATGAAGAGAATATCATCTGCAAGCGCATGAGTTGGATACGCCTCTTCCAACGTATCAAGATATTTTCCGGCTTCAACAAATTTGTTCTGAAACAACATGAGATCTGCCTGTGCGAAATACATCAACGGTTCCGGATTGCTGTCTAATGCAAGATTATCAGTAATCAGAATCGAGAGATACATTGCATCATTGGCAATTAACTTCGATGGTGCTTCTTTCAGAATACTGCATTGCACTTGCGCCCACGTAAAATCTCCAATGTAAAAAGCAATTTTCGCGTTACGGAATTTCGCTTCGTTCCCAATTGCTTCCATCTTGAAAGCTTTTTCCACCTGCGAATAACGCAATGACGCTTCCCAAACCTGGCCATCGAGCAAAAGTACATCACCGAGTTCTAACTTACACTCCGCTTGCTTTTGTGGTGTAATCCCCGGCAACTGAATGGCCTCTTCAAGAAGAGCAATCGCATCTTTCGTCTTGTGCAAATAAAACGCCTGCAAATGCGCCATCGTCTTCATCAGCGAAATAGTTGAAGAACTTTTTCCGAGTTCGTCCAATGTTGATTTCATTTCCGCCTCAACAGACAACAAATCTTCCTGCGTATAATCGCTGGTGAATGTTACTTGTTCGTACCGCGTATTTACTTTCTCAATTCTTGCGCGATTGTAATTGTCGCTTTCGTGCCCAAGTGAAATCACATAATCGTACGCATCATTCGCGACCTGAAACTCGTGATTCGCACGGGCAGTCTCTGCAAGATCCATCACCTGCCATCCTCCGGCTTTGTTTCGTTTGTCAACTGCTTTCGCTTGTATCAAAGCCATTGCGAAATTATCTTCCTGCATGTAATACCACATCAGCATTTCATTCCAGATGGTTTTGTCCGGAAATTTTTGCGAACGCTTGATCAATTCTGTTCTGAGAATCGGAGAAATCTTATTGTCAACATCAGTATCAAGATGCGACTGCAACAAGTCCTGCACCTGTTTCTTGTAAGCATCTGAAATTTCAAGAAGGTCAAGATATTCTGTGACCATCATTGTCCAGTCTTTCTTGTACGCGTAGACTTCTGCTAGTTCGATATTGAAGGTATAAATGCCTTTCAGCTCCCTTCGACCTCGGACGAGAGTTGAAATCGCAAAATCAGTTTCGTTGATGGCTAGAAACGCGTCGGAAATTTCGATTACATGCTTTGTACTCGTAGAACCGGTAATTCCGTTTACAGCGGCATTGAATTCTTTCTTCGCCTTGTCTTCCTCTCCTTCTGCACGATACACACGACCCATGTCAATCTTGAAACGAAGATCCCACTCCGCCCTTCCCTGCTGCTTCTTAACTGTCTTTTCCGCTTTCTTAAAATTTTTCGTAAAGATTAAACAGTTGAGATAGTAATTGTAATAAAGCGTGATCGGATTTTTCGTGTACAGTTTCTCATAATACACTTGCGCTTTATCGTAATCGCCCGACTGATAATATTGAACAGCGAGTTGCTCATCCGGAGAAAGCGGCACCAATGTCGTATCGTCCTGCGCATTCAGTCGAAACTGAAAAAACAGAAGGAATAAAGTACATAGTCCGGCAATTCTCAACATCGTTTATTTCGGTTGAATTGCAGAAAGCTTCACGCTCATCTGCTGTACAAATTCATTCACCTTCGGAAGCATGGAATCATACAATGCACGCGTTTCCTGTTTCTTCTGAACCATCTCAGCTGCGAACGCATGCATCTCGCCAATTTGTGTTGCTTCGGCATTCACACTTGTTTTTGCATCAACACCTTCTGCCAACGAATGATTGGTCAAGTCGTGAGCTAAATTGTCCAGACTAACTTTCGCTGAATCCATTGCTTTCTCCATACGTTCAATGTTCTCTGCCATATTCTTAAAGCTCTTTCCCGTCTGACGATATTCTGTCAATAACAATGCCGTGTTGAAATCCAATGTATCCTTCAGCTTGTTCACATTAAACTGAATGAACTTACTGTTGTTCGAAATTTCCTCGCTCTTCTTCGTTACGTCTGCGGGATCAACCGATTGAATGATTGAATCAGTAGATACCAACACTCTTTTCAGACTGTCAATCGTCGCGAGTTCTTTCGTGTAATCTTCTCCCTTACAAGTTACGAGAAGTGATCCGATTGCGATTACAATAATGAGATGCTTGTTCATAGGAAAATCCACAATTAACTTATTTTATCAAATCCGGTATATGGGCGAAGCACTTTAGGAATAATAATTCCATCAGGAGTTTGATTATTCTCCAGAAGAGCAGCAACAATTCGTGGCAATGCTAATGCAGAACCATTCAATGTATGTGCAAGTTGAGGTTTCGCATCGCCTTCGCGGAAACGTAATTTCAAACGATTACTCTGAAACGATTCGAAATTAGAAACTGAACTTACTTCAAGCCATTTTTGTTGTGCAGCAGAATACACTTCCATGTCGTATGTCTGCGCCGAGGCGAAACTCATATCGCCACCACAAAGCAATAGTGTACGGAAAGGTAATTCCAGTTCTTTCAGAATTCCGGCAACATACTCGCGCATCTCTTCGAGAATTTCGTATGATTTTGCAGGATGAGCAATCTGCACGATTTCAATTTTATCGAATTGATGCAATCGATTTAATCCGCGAACATCTTTTCCGTACGAACCTGCTTCGCGACGGAAGCATGGTGTGTAACCACAATTTTTTATCGGAAGATCTTCCGCTTTCACTATTACATCGCGATAAATATTTGTGATCGGAACTTCCGCCGTTGGAATCAGATACAAATCGTCAAGTTGAACATGATACATCTGTCCTTCTTTGTCGGGAAGTTGTCCTGTTCCAAAACCGGATTCCTTATTCACCATAATTGGTGGTTGCACTTCCAAATATCCTGCAGCAGTTGCTTTGTCGAGAAAATAATTGATGAGTGCGCGCTGCAACTTTGCACCTTTTCCTTTGTAGACTGGAAATCCTGCGCCGGTCAATTTCACACCGAGTTCAAAATCGATGAGATCATATTTCGTGGTGAGTTCCCAATGTGGAACAGCACCATCATGCAATTTTGGAATTTCTCCATGTTCGAAAACGTTCTTGTTGTCTTCCGGAGTTTTGCCGGGAGGAACCGCCTCATTCGGAAGATTCGGAACCTGCACGAGGAGATTGTATTGTTCTTCTTCAAACTTATCGAGCACTTCCTGCAAAGATTTTTCAGAAGCTTTCAACGCAACACTTTTGTTCTTCACTTCATCAGCTTCGGCTTTCTTGCCGGCTTTCATGAGTTCGCCCACTTGTCGTGCGAGCACATTCGCTTCCGCCTTGAACGATTCAAGCTCGGTCAGGGTTTTGCGGCGCTCGCCATCGAGTCGTGCAATTTCATTAATGAATGTAGGTCCGTCGAAGTTCTTCTTCGACAGACGCGTGATCACTTCTTCTTTTTGATCGCGGATGAGATTTAATTGGAGCATAGTTCTGAAAAATTCGAGAAGTAAAGTTAAGCATGAACAGGATTATCCGGAAACAAAACACCCGCCTCAGTACTACCGAAACGGGTGTTTAATGCAATTTATTTGTTTCGTGTTTACTCTGCAGTAATTGTGTCAACTGAAACATACGAACGATCGTCGCGCTTCTTTGTGAATTTCACGATACCATCAACCAATGCAAACAACGTGTGGTCCTTGCCCATACCTACGTTTGCACCAGGATTATGAACTGTTCCGCGCTGACGAACAATAATGTTACCAGCTAAAGCAGCTTGTCCGCCATAGATTTTTATACCTAGACGAGGCGAGCGGGATTCGCGGCCGTTCTTTACTTTACCTTCACCTTTTTTGTGTGCCATGACTATCTCGAGTTATTACCGACTTGTCATACTGAGCGGAGCCGAAGTATGACGAGCGAGTGATTATTAATCTTCCTTTTTCTTAGTTGTTTTTTTCGCAGGAGCTTTCTTTGGTTTCTCTTCCACAACTTCTTCTACCTCTTCCAGTTCTTCGTCTTCAGAGTTATCTGGCAGAGCGTAAACTTTCTTCGTTTGATTCAAGCGTGAACGCTCTTTCAAAACAAGAATAGAAGCTGCTTCAAGTTTCGCGTCTTCTGCACTGAGTTTCTCTCCTTTTCCAAGAACGCCCTGGATAAGAAGTTCAGTCAGCATCTGACGGTGACCGTTCAGTTTCTGGTAGCCTTTACGGCGTTTCTTTTTGAAGACGATCACTTTGTCGCCTTTCAGATGCGCAAGCACTTTTGCTGCCACACGCGCCCCGTCTACTACAGGGGATCCAACGGTGATTTTACCGTCGTTGTCAATGAGAAGGACTTTAGAGAACTCAACGCTCTCACCTTCGTTAGCCTCGAGGCGGTGCACGAAAACACGCTGTTTTCTTGCCACTTTGTACTGGAGCCCGGCTATTTCTACAATTGCGTACATGGTTAATTATTTATTGGTTTTTCCCTAAGGGGATGCGAAGATAAATAGAATTTTCAATTGATGATTTTCAATTTTCAATTCGTTGAGGCCAAGTCGCATTTTGACTTAAGAATAACGAGTAGAGTCCGGAACAATTGCTTTCAAATATCATGATCGACCAATAATGCCTCTTTTCAGTTGTTATTGGACATTTCTTGATACTCAACGAATACTTTTATCAGGTTATAACCTGTTTTTAATTTGTATTATTCAGGTTTTAACCTTATTTTTGTTGAGTTATTGTTAAGCTTGAATGATATGAAAAACACGAAAAAACAACTGCTTCGCCAGCAAACCAATACAAAGCTCAATCAGCTCATGTTGGTTGGAGAGGTAACGCCTCCGCGTAAAGGTTGGTTGAACACGATTCGGACTGCGTTGAACATGTCCTTACGTCAACTTGCGAATAAACTCCAAATTTCTCCTCAAAGTGTAAACGAAATTGAAACGCGCGAAGCAAATGGTACAGTAACCTTAAGAACATTGCGTGAAGTTGCGGAAGCGATGGATCTGCAACTCGTTTACGGTTTCATTCCGAAAGACGGTTCATTGGATGCCCTTATCGAACGCAAAGCACGTGCATTGGCAGAACAAATTGTCATGCGCACTTCAAACACCATGAGTTTGGAAGATCAGAAAGTCTCTTACGGAAGATTGAAAAAGGCGATCAAAGAAAGAACGGAATCCATCAAAGATGAAATGCCGAAGGCGTTATGGGATTGAATCTTGATTTCGCATCAGGACAAACTCCATTGGATGCAGACGAAGCGGAAGGTTTGCAAATTCCTTCTATTACCACTCGTGGCGAACTCGATGAATTCGAACAACAAAACATCGAGCAAGTCATGCAGTGGTTGCTTTCGAAATCATTCAAAGCAGATCAAGTTCTAACTGAAACATTCGTATGCAATTTACACAAGCGCATGTACGGTGATGTGTGGTCTTGGGCTGGAAAATTTCGCACCACCGACAAAAACATTGGAATTGACAAATGGCAAATACCAACAGCATTAAAGTCGCTGCTCGATGACACGCAATTCTGGATTTCGAACAAAACATATTCGCCTGAAGAAATTGCCATTCGCTTCAAGCATCGTCTCGTGAGCATCCATTGTTTTCCCAATGGAAATGGTCGTCATAGTCGATTGATGGCGGACGTGTTAATTGAAAAAGTTTTCAAACTTCCGCTTTTCTCCTGGGGATCGCACTCTGTTCATAATTCTAAAGAAGCGCGAACAAACTATCTGCAAGCGTTGCGATCTGCAGACGCGGGAGAAATGCAGTTGCTGATTGATTTCGCCAAATCGTAATTTCCTTGGAAAGCAATCCTTATTTCCTTTTCGATTTGAATCGAATTTTGACATATTACTATTGACCCGAAACATTGAACTCCGAACCCGTAACTTTTTTGGATACCCTTCGGTAGATCGAAGATTAGGTTTCAGAAAAAGCGGAGAAGCGGAACGTTTATGTCTGAAATTGACTTAAATTGGAAGATGATATATGGGAACTATGAAAGTTCGAGTCCGCTTCCCTCTACTGGAGCTAAAGAATTCTGGATATGAAGTTGACCTGAATAAACTCGCGTAATGAATAGATATTAATGCTGACGAAGACCCGTTTTAAATGAAAGAAGCACTGAGTAATTTCTCATACCAATTATTGGACATTATTAGTAGCCCGCTGGTTGGTTATTTGATTGGCTTTCTGACCAGTGTTTACTTAGTTTATTGGCAGTTCAAACGGTCAACAGCTGGTTTTCGATTGACGAACGTGGTTAAGGCGACGAGAGTAATAACACTCAAACTAGAAGATCCAAATGACAATTATACCGGAACGTTACAGAATAAATATAGATTCTCTTTTGGAGTGGTAATTGATTGGTGCTCTACAACTTTTGGGACACATCGTATTTCAAAAGTGCCGGGCCATTTTCCTCCACTTGTTGATATTAATACTGACCGATGGGGGAAATTTAAACTTTATGTTAGACCAGTCATTGAAGACCTTAACCCATACTCGTTTCTGGGGTGGTTACCATTTAGTAGGAGAATGAAGCAACTCAGAACATTAGTGTTGTTGTGTAACGCTATTGAAGCTGTGGTGATGGAACTGGACGCAGTCGTTCAAATTGATCAAAATAAGGGAACGTCCATAGTCAAAGCCGAGAATCCCGGATTTACTATAAACATTCAGGGTAATGAAAGCCATAAGGTTGAAATAGATCTCTTACTAGCAAAATATGAAGAACTTGAGTTGGCTTGGCACAAGTGGCTAGACATTAGTTCGAACTAATTCATCTCAGTCAGTCTGGTTTAAAAAGGGGGAAGGATTTAGAAGCAGCATTTATCGCCTGAAAATCATGAATAAGGTTCGATAATCGGGACCTCCAGTCTACTGGCGATGAAAAATCCGGAGAACTTTGGCAAGAATAAAATTTCTGTTTATTATCCGCTCTTGATTGCCCGGGAAATTTCTTGCTCATTGGCAACGCTGGTAAGGCTGCCAGGCTGGCAAATGTGAACAAGCGAATCAAATTATTGTAAGGGGTCAATTTGTACTATCAACATGGAAGAGTAATTTACAACGCTACTCACAAATTTCTAACTTTCCTTCTTTCAAGACTATTCCATCAGCCTCAATTCGGTAGTAGTATATGCCCATTGCAACATCTAACATGATCGGAAAGTGAGAATTTCCTTCGGACAACCCAATTGGATCGCAGACGGGCTGTCCTAGCAAATTGTAAGCGACGAATCTTGTTTCCAATGGAAAATTTGTTGTAATCCAAAAATTTCCGTCTGAAGGATTCGGATATAACACGAACTCGTAGGTAGTGTCAATGGGTTCAACAAATGGAGTAAGTGAAACATCATCAACAAAATAATATGATATTAGTTGATTACTTACACCACCACCCATATAGCTGGTATCACTCGAAGAGTTATTATTAAAATTCCCAATAGTCAAATAGAGTTCGCTACCCGACGCAGTGTACAGTCCGGCTATCCTTACCCATTCTACAGTGTCCAACGATTGTGAATTGGGGTCATTTTCAATATGAGGCAATGTTGTGGTCATATTGCTATTTGTCTGAGGTGTTTCGGAAAAATATGCCCCAATATTATTACAGGAATAGTTAAAGAACCATGCACGAGCTACATAAAAAACCAACTGGTACTTTCGCCCGCTCTGAAGAGTATCATTGAGCTTAACACACAACATTTCTCGATAATCTTCATTCAGCGAAGAGTCCGACACAAACGTGTAGATTCCAGCAAACGCAAATCCCGTTTTGGCGACATGAGTAAAGGCACTGATACAACCCGGACAAAGTGGGTTTAGATCATTAAAGTAGTCAGTAGTTCCCGGACTTGGGCCGTACCAATATGTACAGTTATCTTGTATCAAAGGAGAATTCCAATTCGGATTATTAAGGGTATCCTCAAAGCTTGAATTTGGCACTAGATTTTGTGCTTCGCAAATAGCAAAGTGAAACGTAAAAAATATGGAAACATATAATTTCATTTGAAAAACCGTCCACTGCCTTCAGTGACAGCAAACGGTATTTACCCTAAGTTAATCAATAATTACGATCCTGTCCGTCAGCTTGATTTCTCCGTCTACATTTACTTGATAGAAATAAGTACCAGTTGAAAGAAAATCAAGATTAACAGGCAGTATCTGTGTACCTGGCACTAATGGGACTGTTTTGATAAACTGGCCAGTTACTGAAAATATTATCATCTCGCCAGATTGCGTTTCTTTCAGCGAATATTCCACAGTGAATTCACCATCATTCGGATTAGGATACAATTGGAATGCCAGAATGCTATCGCCTTGCAAATTCGGATTTGTAACCCGCAAACTATTTGGCTCTTCGCCTTCACATATACTTTGATATTCTGTGGTGTCAAAGTCAAAGAGTATTGCTCGCGCTAAGTAAACAGCATTCCCGTCTGTGTAAGGACAAAGTTGTGCTATTGCTCTTAATGTATCCAATTCAATATTCGTCAACGAATCACCACTCAACATTTGACCTTTGTACCCTCGATACTTTAGGAAATCATGCTGTGCTTGGTTACGAACTCTGTGGCGCATCAGGTAGTCGTGTTTTGAAAGTGCAATACAAAAACTGTGGTTGCTAACTCCCGTACGGCCGTGAAGCCAAGGGATTTTAAGTCCCTCGTGTTTCTCTCTCAAATTTACACTTAATTTACACTTCCGCTTTTTCTGAAAGTCAATCTTCGGTATACCGAAGGCCTACAGAAGATTGAACAAACAATTCAGTGCTTTTTGCAGTTTTTGCCTGCATGCCTTCCTGAGCATTGTATGCACGCCGAGCACTTATTCACACGTAATCGTTCCGCTCGCGCCTTCTTTTTTCGCTTTTCAACGTCGAATTTCAACGGGATGTCAAAATACACTTCATGCGGAGTTCGTGGTCTGTGTCTGTAGTGTGGTCGCAGTTCATTGTAATCGTGCACAGCCCAGTTCAGAAAATGAGTCAAGGCTTTAATTGATTCAAATTTTCTTCCCCGCAAATAACGCCCCTTCATTGTGCGGTTGATGGCTTCAACGGGAGAATTTGAAAATCGAATATCCTTGAGAGCTCGTAATTTGGTTATTTCAAAACCAGTCAGGCCCTTGATGAATTCATGAATGTTGGTATTGTGATTTTCACTTCCTCCGTCTGCAACCAGCTTGGTTCGTTTTTCTCCCGGATGGGAACATGCAACTTTTACTGCTTGCCGCAACGCCTCTTTCACAACAGCAAAAGTTCTCTTTTCCATTACGTGAAATCCGAGTATCATCTTGGAATAATTGTCCATTACGATTGCGATGCAAATCTCTTTCCCATTCATCAGCGGATAAAACGTCGTATCCACATGCCAATACTCGTTGGGCGTGGTTGCAATCAATCCAACGGTCTTGCGAATCTTTCCGGTTGCTTTTTTTGTTATCCCCAATAATCGCGCATACTTGTACCAACTGTACAAACTCGCAACCATTCTACCAGTGCGTAATCCATATGAAGCAACCGAAACGATTGGCCAGTGATCACTTTCGCTCTCGGTAAGCATTCGCTTAATCTTCGCAACTTCTTCTTTGGCCAGTTGGTGCGGATGACGTTTTGCGCACAACGCAGTGTAAGAATCAAAACAATCAAACTGCGATTCTATCGCCCACTGTCTGTAAAGTGTGTGTGACAGTCCGAATAGTTTCAAGACGCGCTTTAATCCCATGCTTTTCTGCAAGGTGCTTACTGCATCCAGAACTTTCTTCTGCGTTGACTTGTCGTTGCCCGCAGTTTTAATTAACGGAGCAATCAATGACCGCAAATAGAACCATGATCGTGCCGTGCTCCACAAAGATTGTTTCGCCTTATAGAATTCTGCATTCAATTCGAGATTATCGAATGCATGATCAAAATAGCGGCGGAACTCATGTCCAATGTATTTGGAATAATCTGTTTGCCGCCACCCTGCAATTGTAGCATACGGAATCGTCCTTCGGAATTTAACAGGGAGCAGTCGCTCCCGTCCGGTGGCATAAAGGAAAACCACTGCGGAATCATACGCATTTCGTGTTCTCATTTTTCATGAGAAGTTACGAAGGATGCATCTGCAGATAATGTGCAACTTTCTCGCCTTAATTCGGCCTGATAGATCTAAATTCAAAATCGTAGCGCCAAATAATGTTCCCAATCGGGGAACTTTTTGAAAAATAATTCGTACATTTGTAAAAAGCATATTTCGTGCGTGTAATAGCAAGAAAAACATTAAAAACATTTTGGGCAAAGCACAGCAACTGCGAGCAGCAACTGAAATCGTGGTATGACGAAACACTTACGGCCGACTGGCGTTCACCGAATGATATTAAAAAGGATTATCCGTCTGCAAGTATTCTGAACGACAACCGTGTAGTGTTTAACATCAAAGGAAATTCGTACCGTCTAATTGTAAAGATCAACTACAAGTACAAAATGGTATGGATTCGGTTTGTGGGAACACACGCAGCGTATGACAAAATAAATGCAGGAGAAATTTAATAGTAGAGAATATGAACATCAAACCCATTAAAACGAAAAAGGATTACGAGAAGTCACTTAATCGTCTCGAAATAATTTTTGATGCTAAACCAGGAACGAAGAATGGTGACGAACTGGACATTCTCGGTTTGCTGATTGAACGCTACGAAAACGAGCACTTCCCTATTGATGCTCCGGATCCGATCGAAGCCATCAAATTCAGGATGGAACAAATGGGCTACAAACAAAAAGATTTAGAAGACGCTATTGGTTACAAAGGTCATGTAAGCGAAATCCTGAATCGTAAGCGGAAACTCACGCTTGAAATGGTGCGTTCGCTTCATGAGAAACTGAATATTCCACTCAAATCGCTTGTGCAAGCTTACTGAATATGACGCTGATCGCCTTGCGGTCCAAATCCCTGTTCCCATTAAACCCCGCTGGAGCGCCGCGACAAAATCCGCGAACATCTGTGTCTTGAGCCTGTCGAAGGATCCACTTATTCCGTTTACCATTAAGTAACACCCGGTGCGCAGCGAAGCAATCCGCGAAAATCCGTTTGATCCGTCTAATCCGCGTTCCTATTACCCAACGCAGGAGCGAAGCGACAAAATCCGCGAGAATCCGTTTCATCTGCGCCTAAGCGTAGCGCAGGTCCCTGTCTGCCGACAGGCAGGCGCGTTCCTATTACCCAATACGGGAGCGAGGCGACAAAATCCGCGAAAATCCGTTTGATCCGTCTAATCCGCGTTCCTATTACCCAACGCAG
>CAZBYM010000025.1:17611-18225 GCA_964495745.1 uncultured Chryseobacterium sp.
GAGCGTAGCGACAAAATTCTTTCTGTTAGTATTTGCGGAGAATAATGACCATAATATCCGCATATTTGCGGAGTTTATACTTGCCCATGCGGAAAATATACCGTATTTTTACCGCACAAATGCGGAGAATAAACGGAACATATATTCATCTCAACAGAAAGTGGCCTGAGTTTACGTGGGACGATGAGGCGTTATTGCCGCTTCTGATCAACGTACGCTACAAGCAAGGACTTCTTAAAGGATATTTAGAAATCATTGGGTTTTCCCAGCGGAATGAAACAACGTTAAACACGCTGACTACTGATGTGCTCAAATCAACCGAGATCGAAGGCGAACTTCTAAATCGTGATCAGGTAAGATCATCTGTTGCCCGACATTTAGGAATAGACGCTGTCGGTTTAGTACGCAGCGACCGCAACATAGACGGAATTGTAGAGATGATGCTTGATGCCACACAAAACTACCGCAAGAAACTTACCAGCGAGAGACTGTTTGGCTGGCACTCTTCATTGTTTCCCAATGGAAGAAGCGGATTACATAAAATCACAGTCGGCAAGTGGAGAAAAAACGATACGGGTCCGATCCAACTTGTTTCCGGCGCAATGGGCAAAGAA
>CAZBYM010000026.1:0-17885 GCA_964495745.1 uncultured Chryseobacterium sp.
TTCTGCGAGAGCCACTGAATATCCTCAATCGTGTCTGCATCTTCTATTCCAACCAGTATAAGCAATCCTTTTTCAATCGCAGCACTAATCCGTCCCCCAATAGAAACAGAAGCTTTCGTTACACGCTGAATCAATACTCTCATTAACTTTTCCTGACTGACTACTGAAACTGATTACTGACTACTTTTTTTAGTCATACTCCTTCTCCAACTCTTCCCCATTCATAATCTGTAAATAACACTCGTATCTCGTCAACGCAATTCTGCTATTCTCAACTGCATCTTTCACTGCACAGCCCGGTTCTTGATCATGTAAACATCCATCGTACTTACATTTCCCCAAAAGATTTGTCATCTCCGGAAAAAAATGTGAGAGCTCATGTCGTTCAACGTGAACAATTCCGAATTCTTTTATTCCCGGCGTATCGATAATCCATCCTCCACAATTCAACTCATGCATTTCTGCAAACGTAGTCGTGTGCTTTCCTTTACTATGCACTTTAGAAATAATTCCGGTTTTCAAATCCAGATTCGGATCTAATTTGTTGATCAGCGTACTTTTCCCAACACCAGAATGTCCGGCGAGTAAATTCACTTTGCCTTTCATTTCCGATTTGATCAATTCTACATCTACCGCGTCGCCTGATGAAATCAACCAGCACGAATAACCAAGACTTCGATACAATTTCATCAACGCTTCTACATATTCTGTTTCTTCTTCATCCAACACATCTTTTTTGTTGAAGATTACAGAAGCAGGAATCGAATATGCCTCCGCAGTTACAAGAAAGCGATCAATAAATCCAAGTGAAGTTCTTGGCTGCTTCAAAGTTGCCATTACCCATGCGCGATCAATATTCGCAGCAACAATATGCGACTGTTTCGAAAGTTTGGTGCTTCTACGAATGATGTAATTCTTTCGTTCGTGCAAAAATGAAATCATGGAATCATTATTCACATCCTTGTCAACTTCAACATGATCCCCAACTGAAATTGGATTCGTACTTCTGTTGTTAGCGCCACGAATACGGAAATTACCCTTCAAACGGCATTCTGCACGCGTACCATCTTCGAACACTACCGTGTACCAACTGCCTGTTGACCGAATAACTGTCCCTTTTTTCGACATTCTGCCCAAAGGTAATTGCTTACGTTGAGCCAGAGCAAATCTTTCTAAATTTGGGAGTAATGAAAAGATTCCACTATTGGTTTATCGGCGATTATCTTGCAAAAACAGATGACGTATTCGAACGTGCGAAAATCGAATTGCTTTATTACTATTCTCTCAGTTTTATTGTGCTTGGCGGACTGTTTTATGCCAACTTATGGATAGACGGTCTTTATTATCACGCGTTAGTTATCACTTTTGCCTGCTTCAGTCTGCTTTCTCTTCCATTCCTGCTAAAGTACACTCAGAACGTAAAACTGGTATCCAATTGGTATGTCATACAACAATTGATCACAGCAACAGGAATGGTGTTCCTTGACAAAGGCCAACAATCACCTTCTTCAGCTTATTGGACCATCCTCTTTGTCCTTTGTGTCCTGTTCCTGTATGAAATAAAGTCAGGACTTATTCTTACAGTTGGCAATACAGTGCTAATGGTTGGAGTAAGCATACTCGCACAGAAAACGAAACTGGATCTGGAACCTGTTATTCCTGATACACAGAATTATGCTAATATTCCTTTCATGCTGTGTGTTATAGTTGCATTCATGTTTGTAAGGTTTCGAGGAAAAGCAGTGAAGGCGATGAATGCACAGAAAACCGAACTGGAAGTACGGAATAAGGAAGTGCGAGACAGCATTGCCTACGCCGAGCGAATTCAAAAGGCCATTCTACCTTCTCAACGAATGATCGAACATGTTTTACCAGGATCTTTTGTGGTGTATTTACCAAAAGACATTGTGAGCGGCGATTTCTATTGGGTAGAAAAGAAAAACAATCTTGCTTTTTTTGCTGTAGCCGATTGTACTGGACATGGTGTTCCCGGAGCCATGATGAGTGTGATTTGTCAGAATGCTTTGAATCGTGTGCTTAACGAATTCAATCTAACTCAACCGGCTGCAATGCTTGATAGACTAAATGATCTGGTACAAGAAGCTTTCGCGAAAAGCGGAGCAGATATTCGTGATGGTATGGACATTGCACTATGTAACTATAACGAAGTGACACATGTTCTTGAATATGCCGGCGCCAACAATGCGCTTTACTACATCTCAAATGGATTAATGAATGAATTAAAAGCAAATCGGCAGCCGATAGGTCGTTTCGAATCAAAAGTTCCGTTCAAAAATCATGAAGTGAAATTAAACTCCGGAGATTTTGTTTACTTGTTCAGTGATGGAATTGCCGATCAGTTTGGAGGGCCGCAGGGAAAGAAATTCAAGTATAAACGGGTAAAAGAATTACTGCTTGCTAATGCTGCCAAATCAGTACACGAACAAAAGAATAATGTTTTGACCAGCTTCTCAGCGTGGAAAGGGAATATTGAGCAGGTTGATGATATTTGTCTGATTGGAGTGCGCGTTGGATAAATTCTCGATCTAACAAGACACGAACCTGAAACATGTCCGAATGACTCCTGCTGGAGAAACTGGGAACCTTTAACAAGTTTTGAGTAATTTCGTCTAAACTAACGCGTTATTATTCGTGTCTATCAACGTCGATTATATCAGCAAGGAATACGGTCAGCAAAAAGCGCTCGACAATGTTTCCTTTGAAGTAAAAAGTGGAGAGATCGTTGGATTTCTCGGGCCAAACGGTGCAGGAAAATCGACAATGATGAAAATCCTTACTTGTTTCATTCCGCCCACAGCTGGAAAAGCTGCGGTGAATGGATTTGACGTGATGGAACAATCGATCGACGTGCGCAGAAGTGTTGGTTATCTACCGGAACACAATCCATTGTATCTCGATATGTACGTCAAAGAATATCTCGAGTTCATTGGCGGATTGCACAAACTTCGAAACATAAAAAAGCGTGTCGAAGAAATGGTTGAGCTCACTGGACTTTCCATTGAACAACACAAACAAATTGGTGCGCTTTCGAAAGGATATCGGCAACGTGTTGGATTGGCACAAGCACTTATTCACGATCCCGCAGTTTTGATTCTTGATGAGCCAACAACAGGTCTTGATCCAAATCAGCTGGCAGAAATCCGTGATTTGATCAAGCGAATCGGGAAGGAAAAAACAGTGATGCTTTCAACGCACATCATGCAGGAAGTTGAAATTCTTTGTGATCGGGTGATCATTATCAATCAAGGAAGAATTGTTACCGACGAGCAAACGGAAACCTTACAGCAAGGTGATCAGAGCAGAATGGTTGTGTTGGTTGAATTTGATAAAGCAGTCAATCAAGCGAAACTTCGTGCCGTTGCAGGTGTTGAGGAAATTGTGCTTGTAAAAGACAATGCTTGGCAAATTGTTACGCGACCTGAAGTTGATATTCGTCCGGCAATATTCCAGTTTTGCGTTGAGAATAAACTTACAGTGCTCGAACTTCAGCGAGAAGAGAAGAAGTTGGAGGATGTGTTTAAGGAGTTGACGAAAAAGAAGTAGTCAGTATCAGTTGTCAGTATCAGTTCGCCATATTCAAGACTTTGGTGCGAACTTCTCTGGTGAAGCAATCATACTTCTTAGCATTTTGCCGACAGGAATATATTTGCCAATCATCGCTGCGCAATGTTCCTTTGTAATGTACTTGCATTCAGCGGCGAACTGCAACCAAGTAATTGTTTCGCTAAGTTCACCATCGGAGTCTGTTAACTTCGACACAAAGTGCTTTGGATACATACGCTTAGCGTAAGCCTCGCTCAAATTAGCACAAACTGACCTTGACGATCGCCTGACCTGATCAGTAAGTGAGTATTTCTCTTCTTTGGGAAATTCTTTCGTGATTTCGAATATTTCCATCGCAATTGAGAATGCAGCCTGATAGACTTTCATATCTCGTACACCGTTGTTTGTCATGGAACAAATAAACCAACAAAATTCTGAGATACTCGGTAAACAAACGCTTACAAACGAATACAAGTATTTGTAAACGCTTAGCGATATGTCGCTGGAGCAAATAAATCCGTATCATACGAGCAATACTGACACTGAATACCGATACTGAATACTGCTTAGCGAATCACGTTCACGTGCCGTATCTCCTTATGCATGTTCTGGTCGCCACACTCCACTTTGTATTGGATTTTCACGACGTAGGTGTCAACCTGCACAAGAGCGCCTTTATACTTTCCATCCCAGCCAATCGTGATGTCATCTGAAGTAAACAAAAGCATTCCCCAACGTTCGTAAATCTGCATGTGGAATTCAGTTATGGAAGTTCCATATGCGTAGAACACGTCGTTGCGATTGTTTCCGTTCGGAGTAAAAGTATTCGGAGTATACATCGTTCCTCCGCCGAGTTCTCCAATTACTTCAATCGTGTCAGTAAGTGCGCAATTAGATACATTGATTACTTCGACAAAATAAATTCCGGCCTCACTCACTTCAATCGTTTGTGAAGTTTGCCCCGTGTTCCAAATGTATTGTGAGCCAGGATTTCCTGCGTCAAGTGTGAGTCCTTGGTCCAGATCGCAGAGCGAAACTGTATTGCCCAATTCAACGGAAGCGAGATACATAATCTGAACTGTATCTGTCAGCGAACAAGCACCAACAGACACAACTACCCAATACGTTCCGGCAGTGTCTGCGGTGAATGATGATGTTGTACTTCCATCTGACCAAAGGAAAGTTGCATTCGGATCATTGATATTGAAAGGAAGAAGAGTGCCAGGACAAACAGCTGTGTCAGGACCAAGATTTGGTTGTTGAACCGTAAGTATCTGAATATCGATCGAATCGCGGAACGTACAACTTCCGGAAGTCACGTCAACCCAATAGATACCGGTGACATTGGCCATAATCGTTTGCGTTTGCGCGCCTGTATTCCACAAATAAGTTGAACCCGGATTTCCTGCATCAAGTAGTAAGCTATCGCCGCTACACATAGCCGTATCACTGCCAATATCCGGCAAAGCGAAGGCGAGGATATTAATCGTATCCGTACCTATACAGGCTCCATTATCGCATGTCACCCAATATGTACCCGGAGAAGTTACTGTGATTGTTGGCGTTGTTGCACCAGTACTCCACAAATATGTACAATTCGGCTGTGTTGCATCAAGAATTATATTCAATGGACCGCAGACTGTAGTATCGTTTCCAATGAACGGCTCCGGATCAGCAATAACGTTCACCGTCAGATACATGGTATCCGCCACATTGCAAGAGTTCGAATCGACTGCAACAAGCATCACGACAAACGTGCCGGTGTCACTATACATATGCGTTGGACTCATATTCGTATCAAGAGGAGAGCCATCTCCAAAGTCCCAATAATATTGGTAACCGTTACTGGTATTTGTAAATGATACGCTCATCGAGTCGCAGATTGTATTTGCTGAAGCAGCAGCAACTGCATTCACACCTGCCATCTGAAAATCAATTTTCACAACATACATATCCCAACCAGGAGCATTGACGTTATCTTTATACGTCCAGGCAGGAGTAGGCGCGCCGCCACCACCAATACAAATTCCTTGATAAATCGCGCCGCTCGGATCGAATCGACTTGTACCACCGTCAACGTGCCATCCATAATAGAACGAACCGTATGAAAGCGTCAATGCGTCTTTGCTCAACACAATGAAATAACAACTTCCTCCACCTGCAGATACCTGTGTTGGATACAATGCCGTTGTTGGTGTAACAGGATAGGTTGACTGCGAGTTAAATCCTGAACAATAAATATTTTCGCAACTGTCAATCATGAATGCTTCAGGTTCGAGATAACTTGCAGGTCCGCTACCAAACACGGTCGCAAAATCAAGAGAGAAGAGGAACGGATCGAATTTCGCAATGAAATTGCTTGCACCGGCATTACTGTAAACTCCAGCTGTAACCGGCATTGAACCTGTGCTGCAGCCATAGATGTACGGACTTCCGCTTCCATCCATGTCCATGAAATAAGAAATTTCATTACCGGTTGATCCATAAAAACTGGAAGCAACAACTGTATTACCAGCGGCATTGAATCGTGTTATAAATCCATCAGAAGTTCCTCCGTTGAACGTGCCATCATATGTACCGGCCGTAGTTGGAAAGTTATTACTGCAAGTTACTCCTGTTGTAAAACATTCTCCCGCAGGATTTACACGTAGTGCATAAGCGCCATCATCGGAGGTTCCTCCAAGGAAAGTGCTCCATGAAAGCGTACCGCAATTCGGTGTCAATCTGAAAACAACTCCATCCCAAAGTCCGCCCAACGTAGCATCATACGTTCCAGGTGAAGTTGGAAAATTGGATGACTCAGAGAAACTTGCTACCCATGCATTTCCTGCGGCGTCTACAACAATTTCTCCACGCATTCCATCGTGCCCATTCATACTCCAAGTCATTCCCCAGCCGCCACCGTCATTCATCGAGCCACCAACATAGGTTGACCCTATCAAAGCTGATCCGGTGGAGTTCAAATGCGTAACCACGATATCATCATCAGCGCCCGACGTTCCGTTATGAGTTGCATCGAAACATCCTGCTGAAGTTGGGTAATTGGTTGAACTTGTTGCACCAAGAACATATAACTCACCATTCGCAACAGCGAATAAGCTATTTGGAATTTCACGCCCGGAGCCACCCAGATATGTTGACCACAAAAGATTTGAACCGTTCGGATCTAAACATGCAACAGCAATGTCTACGTTACCGCCAAAAGTTGCTTGATAAGAACCAGCCTGCGATGGATATCCGGGATTGAAACACTCACCACCCGTGTAAATATTTCCTGAAGGGTCATACGTTGCACAATGACCATAAGTAGTACACGAAGCAGGGGCACCAGAATAAGTTGCTGCAATCAAAACAGGATCAATTGTCAGCGGATAATTGTGATCGTAACCGTTTGGAAAATTGAAAGAAACCGTTGATCCGTCAAGACTCAAAACATATTCGCAAGCAACAGTCACTTTTGTATTGTTGATGATCTGATAAGTGTAAGGAACTTGTTCAACAACATCACCAGTAGACAATTTAATGATCAACGTATTGTTCTGGATCAATAATCCGTCAGTATGATCAAACTTCATTTTGATTTGTGAAGCGTCCGCATTTGGCGCAACGATGAAATCATATTTGAATTGATCATTCACACTATAAGCAGTAAGATTAATTCCGCTGTACAATCCGGTATAAAATACTTCACTGTATGATTTCACATCAGACGACCATTTTTGAGGGTCATTTCCCAGAAAATAGTTCGTGTAATGAGAGCGTTGGCCGGTAGCAGAAACCAGTGCATTTGGGTTTGCCCCAATGAAATCCATACTGAAAGAATGCAGATTTACAATTCCTTCCTTACGCGTGTCGTTATTTTCAGATTGGTGTGAGTTATCATGAATCAGTTCAAGTTGCGTTGGATCATACTTCACGTAAATGAAGCGGTTCTGCTCCATGAACATGGTAAGTCCACTTCCAAGGCCAACCTTGTATTTTACCTGAGCCGGATATTGAGTCTTGTTTTGTTCGAAATCAATCTTGCCCTGCGCTTGCAGAGAAAAAGGAATAATTAAACTCCCAAGTATTAACGCGAACAGAGATCTGTGCTTCATAATTCTCGTACCGTTTTTTTGTATCAATCATCCAGGACTGAAGTTTGCCGTTTCATGTCAGGATGTTGATAATCATAAATTTAGCCTAAAAATACAGATATGCAACACCATCTTACAAACAAAAATTCCAGCGATCTTTCTCACCCACGGAATTTCCCAAAAAACGGCTTTTACAGCCAAGGCCGAAAAACCTTAATTTAGCGCCCTCCTGCGGGAAGCGCAGGGCCTTTATCTCTAAAAATACGCACGACAATGTCTTACCTCTTCACCTCAGAATCAGTTTCAGAAGGTCGTCCGGATAAAGTGGCTGATCAGATTTCAGATGCACTAATTGATCATTTTTTGGCTTACGATGCCTCATCTAAAGTGGCATGTGAAACTCTTGTAACTACAGGACAAGTTGTTTTAGCAGGAGAAGTAAAATCGAAAGCGTATCTCGATGTTCAGGAAATTGCGCGTGAAGTAATTCGCAAAATCGGATACACGAAAGCTGAATACATGTTCGAAGCGAATTCATGCGGAGTGTTTTCTGCGATTCACGAACAATCTGCTGATATCAATCAAGGTGTTGAGCGCAAGAAACCGGAAGAGCAAGGCGCAGGCGATCAGGGAATGATGTTTGGTTACGCAAATCGCGATACAGACAATTTCATGCCGTTGCCACTTGAACTTTCTCACTTGCTGTTGCAGGAACTTGCAGCAATTCGTCGCGAAGGAAAACAAATGAAATATGTTCGTCCCGATTCAAAAAGTCAGGTGACAGTTGAATACGACGACAACGATAAGCCAATTGCAATTGACACAATCGTAATTTCTACACAGCACGATGATTTTGCAACTGAGAAAAAAATGCAGGAGCAAATCACGAAAGACGTGAAAGAAATTCTTGTTCCTCGCGTGATGAAAAAATTGCCGAAGCGCGTTCAGAATTTATTCAACGACAACATCAAGTATCACGTAAATCCTACTGGGAAATTCGTCATCGGCGGACCGCACGGCGATACTGGTTTGACAGGAAGAAAAATTATCGTGGATACATATGGCGGCAAAGGCGCACACGGTGGTGGAGCGTTTTCCGGAAAAGATCCATCGAAGGTTGACCGTTCTGCGGCGTATGCAACACGTCATATTGCAAAACATTTGGTTGCAGCAGGAGTTTGCGATGAGTGTTTAGTTCAGGTTGCATATGCAATCGGAGTTGCACAACCTGTTGGACTTTATGTAAGCACTTACGGAACTTCCAAAGTGAAAATGAGTGACGGAGAAATTGCAAAAGTAATTGCTGCCATTCCTGCATTTGATATGCGTCCGTACTTTATTGAGAAGCGTTTCAAACTTCGCACTCCGATTTACAGCGAAACAGCTGCTTACGGACATATGGGTCGTGAGAGCAAAGTAGTAGAGAAAACATTCAACAAAGGAAAATCGAACGAGAAGAAAGTGAAAGTAAAATTATTTCCTTGGGAAGAGTTGAATGCGATTAAAGATGTGAAAAGAGCCTTCGGCATTAAATAAATAATTTTCGATTTGCTATTTTCAATTTTCCATTCAATCGTGGAAAATTGAAAATTGAAAATTTTAGAATGGTTTCATTCGACGACTTCTCACAATTCGACATTCGCGCAGGAACAATAATTTCTGTTGAGGATTTTCCTGAAGCGAGAAAACCCGCGTATCAGTTGGTGATTGATTTTGGTGAATTGGGAATCAAGAAATCATCTGCACAGATTACGGAATTGTATTCGAAAGAAGATTTACTCAACAAACAGATTATTGCCGTTGTGAATTTTCCACCAAAGCAAATCGGGAAATTTATTTCGGAGTGTTTGGTGTTGGGCGTGTACAACAAGGATGGAGTTGTACTTCTGCAGACAGAGCGCGTGGTAAGTAATGGGGAGCAGATTGGGTGATAGCACTCAAATTGCCGGTCTCGATACAATTTTCAGATTGTCACATCGAGTATCTTGAGCTGGCGAAAGATGTATCGAGATGCGACAATCTGAAAATCACTCGACCTGACAATTTGTAGAAATTTCAGATTGTCACATCGAGTGTCCTGAGCTTGCGAAGGATGTATCGAGATGCGACAATCTGAAAATCACTCGACCTGACAATTTGAGAAAATTTGCTTAACTTAGATTTTCAGAACTAACTGAATCATGAAATCGATCCGCGTTTACATGTTGTTTTTTGTGGCATTGCTGTCAGGAAGCGCTGTTCAGTCTCAGAATTTTTCTGTTTCATTTCCAGATACAATTGTTTATGGAGCGGCGCTCGACAGCAATACCATCAGCTGCTGGGTCAATGATAACGTGACTAACCTTACGGAGAATCCATTAGTTATGGATGTGGTCAGAGTCCAGAACGATACGGGTACACCCGGCTGGACAAGTTCATTTTGTTTTCAGTTTTGTTCGCTTTCGGGTGTGGACAGTATTCGCGCTACGATGCAACCGAATGAAGTCGTGAACATTGCCATTCACTTTCACGTCACAGGAATTCCCGACACAGGAACAGTGTTGATGAAATTTCAAAACGTGAACGACACTTCAGAAGTTATTTACCAGCGATTCTATGGAATTACCACTCCGGCTTCTGTTGGAGCACTGACCAACGCATCCGCGGGAATGGTTTCCTGTTATCCTCTTCCTGCACAGCCGCAACAAGAGTTCACAATGAATCTTGAAGGGCAAAAATTTGCCGGACAAACTGTAACGCTTGAAGTATATGATGTATTCGGACGCAAAGTTGCAACTGAAGTTGGGATGCATGAAGGAGCAAACAAATTGAATCTTGATTTGTCCGCAGGAATGTATACGTATTCGCTTTCCGTTGGGAAACTCGTAGTGGATACGGGGAAGTTGGTGTTTGCGGATTAATTGGTGTCGCCCTCGACTCCGCTCGGTCTGACAATGCGTGCATTATACAAGAGTATCAAAACTCCCTCTACCAATACCATAAACTCCTATTATTAATTGTCAGACCGAGCGGAGCCGAGGTAAACAAACAGCACATTATTTCTTTCCAGGAAACCGCTCGCACGGCTTCACTTGTTTCGGCCAACGTTCGCGGAGTAGATCAATAATTGTAGTGGTGCTTTTTTGAGTCGCAGGATATCCAGTCATCCAGGCAAAACGCTCGCAAGCCAAAACCAGTTGTCCAATTTTCATTTTGGTGGATGATCTCGCCCAACACAAGCGTGTGTTCTTTCCTTTTCTGCCTTGCATTTGTGCGTGAAGACTCTCTCCCAAATATGCATTTAGCAAAAGTAAATAGTCAAGATCACGAATAATTTTGTCCTGCATCCCCGGAACACCGTGATGCCAACTTTTGATCATGTTTTCATTGCACAAAATAAATGTGCGGTAATATTCCTTTTCCTTGACGTATGTAATTTCCATATGCCGCGGATTCGTGTCATATGCGCTCCCACCTTTATTTTTTCCCGTGATAAAAACGGCAGCAAAATGCGACTTCCTCTCAAGCGCCTCAGCACCACTCAACAAATTTCCTCGCAGGTCGTACACATCCCACTTATCACGTTTGCGATCTGGATAAAACGCTACAATAAGCGAACTGTCATCAAGAACAACTTGCACCAACTGATTTTCGCTCGACTGCGAATATGATTCCGGAAGTATCGACCAATAACAAGGCCATGCTGCGCGAATCCGCTGGCGATCTCCGCTTCGCAATTGTCCAGAAATAGGATCGAAGTCCTTGACCGTTCGCAACAGTCGATCCCAATATATTTCCTCAAGACGATTAGACGGTGCAGAAGTTCGCAGCAATCTTTTCTGACTCAATACAGAATCAAGTTCCTCATCACTCGTCCAGAAATAAAAAGTATTCGCAATCGGTTTTTCGCTGTTGACGGTTTGCGGAGAAAGCCAGAGGCGGAGGATGGAGTCGGTTGCACTGCCTTGTTCGCCATCGCGCGCCTCCTGGCCTCCAAAGGAGGAACCACCACCGCTCATAAAGGTGAAAGAGAACAGAATAACCAACACCGGAAAAAATACGATGAGTTGCTTCCTGTTCATTGAGTTTATTTTTTCCTGAACACGATATGAATCGGAACTCCCGTGAAATCGAAATTCGCGCGAAGTTTGTTTTCGAGAAAACGTTTGTACGATTCTTTTACATACTGCGGATGATTCACGAAGAATGCGAAGATTGGTGTTCGCGCCGGAAGTTGCGTGCAGTATTTTATTTTGATGTACGAAGCTTTCACCGCAGGATGCGGTTGGTTCTCGATGATTGGAAGCATCACATCATTCAACTTTGATGTTGGAATTTTCTTCGCGCGGTTGTTGTACACCTCAACTGCCGTTTCAATTCCTTTCAATACACGTTGCTTGGTAACCGCTGATGTGAATATGATTGGAATGTCGTTGAACGGCTGCATTTTCTCACGGATATTTTCTTCGTATTCCTTTACCGACTTCGTAGTTTTCTCAATGAGATCCC
Source organism: uncultured Chryseobacterium sp. (assembly GCA_964495745.1). Classification (GTDB taxonomy): domain Bacteria; phylum Bacteroidota; class Bacteroidia; order Palsa-965; family Palsa-965. The sequence continues at coordinate 12,129 of CAZBYM010000026.1, forward strand.
ATTTATTAACCAAAACAACAACACCTTTACTATTCTTGTGCGCGAGTCCGATTATATTCAAATCTTGTCCTTCAAATCCTTCTTGTGCGTCAAGGACAAGAACAACGATATCGCATTCTTCAATTACTTTGATTGTACGCATAACCGAATAAAACTCGATATCCTCATGCACTTTCGCTTTCTTACGAAGTCCGGCAGTGTCAATCAACATCACGTCCAGTCCAAAACCTTTATAATTCGTGTTGATGGAATCTCGTGTAGTTCCAGCAATTGGAGTTACGATATGTTTATTCTCTCCAATTAATGCATTCACAATCGAAGATTTTCCTGCGTTAGGACGACCAACAATTGCAATTTTTGGAACTGTAACTTCCTCAACTTCTTCTTCAGGATTTAAGTGCTTTACAATTTCATCAAGCAACTCTCCCGATCCACCACCGTTGATTCCTGAAATGGCAAACAGTTCGCCTACACCAAGTGCATAGAATTCTCCGATGAGATCTTGCCGCATGGCGTTGTCAACTTTATTTACGACAAGAATAATTTTTCGTTTGCTCCTGCGAACAAGATCCGCTACTTCTTCATCAAGAGGAGTAATTCCTTCCATAGCATCGACAACAAACAACAACATTGTCGCTTCCGTTAGGGCAACCTTCACTTGGTTACGGATTTCTTCCTCGAAAATATCATCAGAACCTTGAACATATCCGCCTGTATCAACTACAGAGAATTTTCTTCCGTTCCATTCGCAATGGCCATAATGACGGTCGCGTGTAACTCCAGCGGTTTCATCTACAATTGCCTGGCGGCCACCACATAAACGGTTAAAAATGGTGGATTTTCCCACATTCGGACGACCAACAATAGCAATGAGATTTGACATAAGTGCGAAGGTAAGTATTCAGAGCGCAGTGAGCAGTACGCAGTGCACAGTAATTAGCGCACAGTCAACACAATCCGATGATTGGTGATTATAGCGTTATGAAGCGATTGCGGCTGACATTATCATCTTGCACAACCTCAATTACATATTGCCCTGCCTCAAGATGCGGAAGTGGAACACGTGTATTTGAACCCGATGATTCAACTGATTCATTCCATATTAGTTGGCCGAGTGAATTGTAAATGCGCAACTGCATGAGTTCAGAATTTGAAGAACAAATATCGGCATGACTTTCTGCTCCGGCAGGATTTGGAATTACCTGAACTGTGAGGTCCGATTCATCTGCTAGCTGCTCCATTCCGACAGACATCTCAAAACTTATTTTGACAACATAAATATCCCAACTCGGAGCATTCACGTTGTTCTTATATGCCCATGCCGGCGTTGGAGCACCACCACTACCAATACAAATTCCCTGATAGAGCTCGCCGCTCGGACTGAATCGACTGGTTCCTCCATCAACATGCCATCCAGAATAGAATGAACCGAAAGTAAGCTGAGTCGCGTTCGTGCTCAATACAAGGAAATAACAACTACCTCCCCAAGCGGAAGCCTGTGTAGGATACAGTGCGTTTGCACTGACCGGATAAGTCGCTTGTGAGTTGAATCCTGAACAATAAATATTTCCGAATGCGTCTACCATAAATGCTTCCGGTTCGAGATAAGAAGCTGGGCCAGCACCAAACACCGTTGAAAACTGCAGCGACACCAATGCAGGATCGAACTTCGTAATGAAATTACCCGCACCTGCGTTACTATATACACCAGGAGTTACTGGCATACTTCCTGTGGTTGAACCAAACACGTACGGATTTCCACTTGTGTCAAGGTCTATAAAGTAGCAGATTTCACTGCCGACCGTTCCAAAATACGTTGCAGCCACAAGGGTACTTCCGGTATTGTCGAATCGCGCGACGAATCCATCTGAGGTTCCTCCACTATTTGTTACGCCATAGGTACCAATTGTTGCAGGAAAGTCGCTACTACAAGTTACTCCTGTGCAGAATACTTCTCCTGACGCATTCACGCGCAAGGAGTAAGCACCATCTGCTCCGCTCCCCCCAATAAATGTGCTCCATCCCAATGTAGAACAGGTTGCGTCCAAACGGAAAACAACGCCATCCCACGTCCCACCCAATGTCGTGTCATGTGCTGCAGGTGTTACAGGGAAATTTGTGGATTCAGTGAAACTCGCTACCCACGCATTTCCTCCGGCATCAACAATAATTTCTCCACGCATACCGTCGTGTCCATTCATGCTCCAGGGCATTCCCCATCCTCCGCCATCGTTGCCAATGCCGCCAACATAAGTTGAACCTATCAGAGCCGTACCAGAGCTATTTATGTGCGTAACGACTATGTCGTCATCGCTTCCGGAAACACCGTTATGTGTTGCATCATAGCAACCTGCTGTTGTGGGATAGTTCGGTGACATGGATGCACCAAGCACATACAGCTCTCCACCGGTTACAGCGAATAGACTGTTGGGGATTTCCCGTCCGGTACCACCGAGGTAAGTTGACCAAAATAAGCTAGAGCCATTAGGATTCAGACACGACACAACGATATCTACGTTACCTCCAAATGTTGTCTGAAATGATCCGCTTTGTGTTGGATAACCGGGATTGAAACATTCGCCTGCTGTAAAAATACTCCCCCATGGATCATACGTTGCACAGTGTCCGTACGTAGTTGTACCAGAAGGTGCGCCAGAATATGTGGCCGCAACTACCACCGGATCGATCGTTAACGGATAGTTATGATTGTACCCGTTAGGAAAGTAAAAGGTAACCGTACGTCCGTCGGCAGCGATCTTGTATTCACAACTCACCGGATACTTTACATTATTGATTTCCTGATACGAGTAAGGAATCTGTTCCACCATGTCGCCTGTGGAAAGATGAATCACCAATAAGTTTTCCCGCACTTCAATTCCATCTGTGCCGGAAAAATCCATTTTGATCAATGCCGGATCAGCTCCCGGTGCTACAATGAAATCATATTTGAATTGGTCGTTGACGCTATACGCTGAAAGATTAATTCCGTTGTATAACCCGGAATAATAAACCTGATTGTACGAAGCAACGTGTGAAGCCCATTTCGCGGGATTGTTCCCAATAAAATAGTTTGTGTAATGTGAACGCGGATGCATTGCAGATAACGTGGCAGCAGGATTAGCTCCCACAAATGTCATCCGGAATGCATGAAGATCAACAACACCTTCTTTACGTGTGTCGCCATTTCCTTCCTGATGCGAATTTTCGTGAATCAATTCCAGTTGTGCAGGATCGTATTTCACATAGGTGAAACAATTCTGTTCCATGAAAAGCGTGGTGCCTTCCCCTATTCCCACCTTATACTTTACCTGCTCGGGATATTGCGCAAGATTTTCTTCGAAGTCGATCTTGCCCTGTGCAATAAGAGCGAATGGTGCAAGACCTATTACAATAATTGAAGTAAGCAAAATATTTTTCATAAGGAGATAAAGTATTGAACGTAAACAAGTACGACCCTAATAACGTCGTGCACCTGATATAGAGACATGCAAAATTGAATTGAAATTACGCCAATTCAGCGGTGGCGCAAAATTGATTCGCGAAAAACTTTCGCGTTCATGCGGAACTGAGCGTTTTATGATAAGGTCGCAAGGGAGAGGAAAAACGTAAGCCGCAAGCTATTCGAAGGTCTGTCGTCTCTGTCACTTCGAGCGCAATCTATTTCAAGTAACCGTACCGCTTCAATTGCCGCTCGCTGTCTCTCCAATCGGGATCAACTTTAACGAACAATTCCAGAAAAACACGTTGATTGAGAAATTTCTCGATGTCGATACGTGAAGATGTTCCAAGTTTTTTGATGGCACTTCCTTTCTCACCAAGAAGAATTCCTTTTTGCGATTCACGCATCACATAAATGACAGCACGAATTCTTACGATGTGCGGCTTCTCCTCAAATTCTTCTACAACAACTTCTACTGAATATGGAATTTCCTGATCGAACTGAAATAAAATTTTCTCTCTGATAATTTCCGAAACAAAAAATCTTTCAGGACGATCGGTCAATTGATCCTTCGGAAAATATGCAGGATGTTCAGGAAGAGAATCAATGATTTGTTTCAATACAATATCCGTATTTCGTTTCTTCAATGCGGAGAGTGGAATCATTTTTGCTTCCGGAAATTCTCTTTTCCATTTATCCGCGCTGCGCTCCAGCGTTTCACCTGAAACTGCATCCATTTTATTCAGGAGAATTAATACCGGAACTTTTGAATTGCGAATTCCATTATACGCTCTTTCTTCAATTGGCTTGTCGTCCGTAAGATCGACCACCAACAAAAGAATATCTGCATCAGCCAACGCCGTACCGAGAAACTGCATCATTCCTTCCTGCATTTTGTACTGAGGAACAATAATTCCAGGCGTATCGGAATAGATGATTTGAAAATCTTCGCCGTTCACAATCCCAAGAATTCTGTGCCGCGTTGTTTGAGCTTTCGAAGTGATAATCGACAAACGTTCGCCTACCAGAATATTCATCAATGTGCTTTTCCCCGCATTCGGGTTCCCCACAATATTTACGTAACCGGCTTTGTGCATGGCGTAAAGGTACGAGTACCCAACTTCAAAGAACCAAAAGTCAAACTCGAGGCAAAAAATAGAAATATCCAAGACTTTATTGGGAACAAAATGAATTTATTATACTGATTTTCAATTGTCTACACTATTTTTCAATTTATTGTGTTGGAATTTATATGTATCTACATATATTTGTATTCGAAACCAATAAACATCATGAAAAAATATATTGTAACCGGTATTGCTGTTTTGCTCCTTGCAGCATCGTGCTCTGAAGCACCAAAAGGAGATGACGCCGTTGTCACAGATGAAAAAACTGCAGCGGATAGTAATGGCGTAACAATGACATTGGATCCAGCCAACTCTAGTTTAGGGTTTACAGGTTGGGGCGTTGGAAAAAATCATCCCGGGACTTTCAAATTGAAGAATGGAACTTTCACGGTGAAAGACGGAATGGTCAACTCCGGTTCTTTCATTGTCGATGTCAGTTCATTGTTGATGGACGAACAAGGAGAAATGTTTGCAACCAAATTGCAACCACATTTGTTGAGTGCAGATTTTTTCGATGCGACCAAATTTCCGGAAGCAAAATTTGAAATCACCGGATGCGAAGCATTCACACCAACCTCAGGAGACACTTCAGTTGTTGCCGGTGCGAACATGAAAATATCAGGCAACTTAACGATGAAAGGAATTACAAAAAATATTTCTTTTCCTGCGAAAGTTGACGTTACAGAAGCAGGAACTTCTGCTGTTGCGAACTTTGATATTGACCGCACACAATGGGATATGCATTACAACGACAGCGAAGAATCAGCGAAGGATAAATTCATTGCGCATGAAGTGAATATTCGTTTGAACATTACGAGTAAGAAGGCGGTAAACTGAGTATTTGGTTATGATTGGTTAACTGCGAGGGAAGAGAAATCTTCCCTTTGTTTTTTTGTGGACGGAGATTAGGTTTGAACGAGCTAATGCGCCTGCAGCTAGCTTTACACGGCGCCACAGAGAAACGGCGAAAAAAATGCAAACAAACTTTGCCCACGAGCACCGGCGTAATCGCTAAAGCGATAATTTTCTAATTTCAAAATCATTCTCTCAGAAAGTCATTTGGAAAGTGCCGTGAGGAAAAAGTAGAACGACTGTTGTTTCGTCTTCGGCACCTGCTTACGGGCAGCAAAAGACTTACCACGGCGATTTCTATGGTTAATTCCAAATCTAATTTAATCGATAAATTTTTTC
>CAZBYM010000027.1:0-11986 GCA_964495745.1 uncultured Chryseobacterium sp.
CATTGTCATTGTTGGAGAGAAAGCAACATTTTCTACTACAGTATTGTCCCACGTGTAGGACATTGCACCCGATCCCATTAATGTCACGAAGTTTCCTGAACAAATTGAATCATCCGTACTCATTGCAACAACGGAAGGAAGCGCAAGAACCTCTACTGTAACAGTTGCCGTGTTTACGCATCCAGCTCCATCAGTTCCTGTTACAGTGTACGTATCTGTAATTGACGGAATAAATGGAACTCCGTCCGACAAGGTTCCGCTCCAGGTATATGTAACAGCTCCACTCCCTGCAGGAGTAAACGAAGCGCCGGAACAAACACTATCCGTTGAAACGTTAGCAACAACGGTTGGTAATGTGTTTACAGTTACAACAACAGAGTCAACACGAATTGCGCCACACTGATCAGTTACAGTACATGTGTATGTTGTAGTTGCCGAAGGACCTGCCATAGGATTCATTAGCGCAGGATTACTCACGGTTGCGCTTGGTGACCACGAATAAGAATATGAAGGACTTCCACCTGTTGCCGCCATTGATATTTGAGCGGAGTCGCCGGGACAAATGGTCGCTGCGCCTGAAGCAACTGCAGTGAGAGCAATCATACTTCCGTAATTCACTGTTGGAGGAGTTACTAATGTTTGTTTCGTGTAATACCACATGTCGGGATAGCCATAATGATAATTCGAGAGAACGTTTGTTGGAAATGTATTTTGTGTGCACGAGTTGCAATAGCGCATATCCAGATAGGTCAGATGTTGTCCAATCTGTGAAGATGTTCCGAAATAATAACCGTCAGCAGCTCCCTGATATAATTCAAGAACATATTGCGTTCCGGTGGTCAACCAAACAGGATTAGTCAATGGATTGTAGCTGTATTGAGCAGCAGGGCCACCAACTTGTTGTTGCGTAACAATTGCTTGTGTTGCGAAATTGAACAAAGTAACATAACGCACAGTTCCGTTTGGGTCACGCTTGCCTGCGTGGGTCATCAGAACAGTCTCGTTTGGAGAGAACCTGAATCCACGTTGGCTGTTTGTTGCACCACCGGCACCACCTGAAGCCACACTATCAGTTGCAGAATGTGGACCTACGAAAGTTCCGTTGACTGCAGAAGCCGCAGGTGCAGATGAATTTCCGTAGAACAAATAGAATGTTCGTGTTGCCAAAGACTGCATCGTATCAATCTTCACCCAAACAACTGTTGTTGTTGTGTTGATTCCTGATTCGATCCAGTAATTGTACAACGTATTTCCTGCACAATCTTTTCCGAATCGGATATCATTACCGGTCGCTTGCATTTGACCAAGACTGATCGGCGTTTGAGTGTCGAAGGTTAGCTGGAGTTGATAGTTGGTAACTAACGAAGCCATGTTGTTTGTTACAACAACAGGAATTGAATACGACCAGCCAAGTGGTTGCGCAAAAAGCCCGCCGCAGAATAATGTAGCCAGACAGAAAGAGAAGATTTTTTTCATAGGTTAAGATGGATAAGGGTTGATTGTGTTTGCGAGGGCAAAGGTATGAAATTGAGATGTTCGGTCCGTTCTGCGAGGTTGATTATTAGGGAAACAATCTGCAATCCGGAAAAATGGTAGTTGGAATATGCAATTTGGTTGGAATTAGGCACCCTCGCACACCCTTTCCCACCTTCTCCAACCTTCAAAGGGTTATATCCTTTTGAGGGATGGTTGGGGGACACCCTCGCACACCCTTTCCGACCTTCTCCAACCTTCAAAAGGTTATAGCCTTTTGGTGGCTAAACGTTGATTTATTGCCGCCAGGTAAATTTTCCTGATACTGTTCTTTTCTTCAGAAACGGCAATGGCCTGAAGCGCGGGCAATAACAATTTCTTACTCTTCTTGTCATGGATCAATATCTGTCCAAGAGCAGTTGCAGACGACCATCTCACAACAGTGCCCGGATCTTCTGCATTATTCAGAAGCTGAATAATTGCCTCATCCAGTTTTCCGGGAAATTGTTCCGCAATATTAGCAATGACTCTAGCCGATTCCCATTTTACACGCGGCGCTTTTGCAGAAAGATTTGCAACAATAAAATCAAGACATTTCTTGCCGGCAATTTTTGGATTTATACGTGTAGCCTGTTCTATCGCTTCGATGCATGTTCCTTTAATCGGGTCTTTCGCTGTTTTCGCAAATGACATTACAGAATCCAGTTCTTTGGCGTCTTTCAAAATCAGCTTCGCAAGGAGTTCAGTTTGAGTTTTTCCCTTCAGTGATTTGTCACTTAGAATAGTTTCCACTTTACCCACGGTGAATAGTATTGCGAATTATTTTTCGACTCATCAATAGCAATGACTAGTCCTGTCAGTGTTCACTCTGATTTAACGAAACGTATCGTGCTTTGTGCAGCTTCGATATCAGTAATCTTCACAAAGTAAATTCCCGCAGACAAATTGCTAACCGGAATCATGTTAGTTCCAACATTTGTTTGAACTAAACTTCCTTTGGCGTCATAGATATTTACAACGTCAATCTGCACATCTGTTTTGATAGTGATGAAATCTGCAGCGGGATTCGGATAGATCGAATAACCGGCCTCGTTGATATTTTCTTCCTGCCAGATTGAGCTCAACAGAACATCTGAATATTGCACGATGAAATAATTGTAACCTGGATTCAGAGTGGCTGTCATTACCGGCGCGCCCGGATCGAAATCGAATGTGTTCCCAACGTAGCCGCACAAACGTAATTTATCCTGATAATGTGTTGCTCCAAAAATTATATCCAGACCGTAGGTTTGAATTGGAAATGCATATAGCAATTGGCCGGATGGTGAATACTTGCTTACAATACCATCACCCATCGCATCTAAAGGCCCAATGACGGTAGCGCCAACTCCTGGATCAACGTCAATAACATTCGTCTGAAAAAACGAAACGAGAATAATATTTCCATTTGCATCTGAGGTGACATCGTATCCACAATCCTGATCGACCTGACCAATGCTGAATCCTGACTGATATGTTCCGTTGTTTGAATAGGTAACTGCAAAAATGTCTGTGTGGCTAGGGAAATTGGGATTATAATTCGCGGTAAAGGATCCTTGTGTCGAATATGGATCAAAATCCACAGTGAAATTGTACATACCAGCGACTACAATCGTGTTCAAATTGGTCACATTGATTCTGGCATAACCAGTATAACCTCCATTCGAACCAGCGATTTGTTTTACGTAAACCAAAGAGCCATCTGTGTTGTACTGTGCGAGGAAATTGCCGCCATTACTATTATTTGGAAGAGGGAGTGTATCAGTTTGCGCTGAAGGATTGAAATCGCAATGGTCGAGATACGCTCCGTAAACGACAATGTCTGAATCGTTATCTATTGCAACTGATATTGGCAATGCACCACCGGGAAGCAATAGTGTCCCTTGTATTGTTTCTTCCCAAACGAATTGTGATCCTACAGTATAACATGCCAGAAACATTCCTGTGCAACCCACGAAAACCTGATCGGTATAAACGCCTGCCGAAGGGTCGAAATCAGCACCACTGCCGAAATTGCCTGCAACAAAAATGTGTCCATCGAAGTAACAGATGGTTTTGCCAAAATCATATGCTCCTGAGCTAATAAGAAAAGCCCAACAATATTGTCCCTGTGCATTGTATTTTGCAATGAAGATATCTTTGATTCCATTCGAAGTAAGAATAGCATTGCCTGAACCCGGATCAAAATCCTCTGAGCCTTCAAAATCTCCGATTACATATACGTTGCCGGAGTCATCAGTATCAATATCTTTTGCCAATATATAATCTGTAGCAGAAACATCATTCACTTGGATGACCCAAATCAGGTTTCCTGATGAGTCATGACGACTGATAAAAAATCCATACTCATCGAGTGAAGCTGTATTGGCGCTCGGATCAAATCAATAGTGCCAAGTGATGCACCGGTCGACGCATATGCGCCTGTTGTATACACATCTCCATTGGATGCATTGTCCATGGCGTAGGCTGCAGTAAATGCACTTCCTGTTCTGTCAGGGTATTGTATCCAATCTGCAGTAGGCAACTGTGCTCCTGCAGAATTCAAAATGAGTATTAAGCAGCAAGTGAGAAGTACAGATTTCATATTTTTTGTTTCTATGTGTTGAATTTGAGTTCAGTGAATTTCAAAAGATGTTTAACAAAAAGAGCAATGGTGATGATTGTACCATTGCTCTTTTAATAATTAGTTGTTGAATATTATTCTGCAATCATCAGCTTTCCTTTTCCTTCTTTGTCTCCACTCACGATGGAATAGAAGTAAGTTCCGCTGGAATAATTTGTGAAATCAATTGTGATGATACTTCCTGCCTGCGCAGCCGGATAAGTTTTTGTTTCTACAATTCGTCCTGTGACATCGCGTATTGTAATAACAACCGGTTCTTCAGTTCCTGAGGCAAAAGCAAAATTCACATTCTCTTTCGTCGGTACGGGATAAACACTAACACCGTTAAGCGCAACGAGTTCTTCAACGCCTACAAGATTCACCGTGATTGATGATGTATCGTTATTCAAAATTGCATCGCTTGGCTTAGAAGTCCACACGAGCAACTGTTCTGTTCCTGTAAACGGAGCTGTGAGCTGAGTTGAGAAAGTGAAATACGCCGAATCTCCTGGCTGAATCAACGCTCCTGTATACGGTTGAGAAACGATAGTTGCGTTATTGGTGAGTTTGTAATTCACCATGATGTTGTAATTATCAGGATAGTTTCCATAATTCTCTATGAAACAGGAAACATTCGATGGTCCTGCAATCGTTGCGTTGTTGAGTGGTGAAGTAATTTGTGTTACACCAACATCTTCCGGAAATGCTTTCTGATAATCAGCCCCGATGAAGAAATCGCAGTTCTGATAATCACGGTATGTTGACCAGTAAATTGAAAATACTTCGTAGGTCTGGCGGCTGAATGGTGGTGTTAAATCCTGAGCAATTGCTACAGTAGTAGTCGCCATTTCCCATTCGATGTACACACCACCGCTGTTAATTGTAACAGGACTGCTCAACGGAACAGTACAAACTGAATAAGGAACAATCTGAGTTCCCATAACAGCAACTGAATCGAGAAGTGTTCCAGGAGTTCCGTTCGGACCATCATCATCAAACACTTTTGCATAGAAAGCAATTCCTGAAGCAGGAGCCGTTGCAAGAATAAAATTCGTGCTGACAATACGCGCCGGATAAGTTGGAGGCGCAACATAGACCCCAACTCCACCTTGTCCACCGTTCCAAGAAATTGAACTTAGAACAGGATTGATGTGATTGTCGGTGTAACAAAGCCGAATTGTTTGGATTGTTGTATCGACGACTACGATCTCCTGAACAATGGAATCATTTATGGGAATAGAATCCATAAAGACAGGAGCTATTGTTGTGACGAATCGTTTTGTGCCGAGGGTCGTGGGAGAATACGTTGCGTTCGGAAAATTGATCAACACGTTTTGCGCAGGTGCAAGTCCGGGAGGAACCTGATACGCGTCGCTGACAAGTACGTTACCTGCGACAGTTGTAACTTTTCCTGCCACATCAAGTTGCGGAAGATTCACATTCCCCTGATTCATTACTTCTGTAGTGAGCGTGTATGGACCGGTCAGATTAGGAACAAAAATTCCACCATTCGCATCATTGCCATTCCATGAAACAGTTGCATCAACAACCAGATAAGTTGTGTTCTGCGGATAATAATATTTCACGGTATACGCAGGAGCCGGTTGAGTAACGAGAGGCTGAAGGCCCATGTTACCGCTTACGTTTTCTATTCCGGTACTGAAATTCGATTGAGAAAAACCAGTGCTCGACATGAAATTCACAGTGATTGAAGAATCTGCACGACTCATAATAATTTCGAAAGTGCTGCTTCCGGAATATCCAGGAGAATTCGGATCCCAATATGGAACGTTCTGATATTCGATACAGAAACTATCAGCGTTTGCATAGAAAAATACTTTTCCGGGATTATTTATTCCAAGAAATGTAAGATCCGCCATATGGCCCGCGATGTAGTTGTTTACACCGGTTGGATTTGGAATCGCAGGAAAATTCGCTGCAAGATTTCCCGGACCAAAAGAAATGTATCCGTTAGAACCAACCCAACATTTTGAAACGTTGTACCAGTAATACGGATAAAGATTTCCAAGAGAAACCGGCCCGATGAAGTTGTCGTCTCCCAATCCACCTAGCTGAGTTCCGATTGTTGTTATGTCCCACCATTGATAAGATGGGCCTCCCGGTTCATTGCTGTCTTTCCAGGTATAACCGTATTGATCGGGTCCACCTTGATTAGCGTTACCAAGAATCGTTGAAAATAGCGCGAAAGCGAGTATAATTTGTTTCATAAGGGTTTTGTTTGCGGAGACAAATTAACGAAAAATCTGCTAAACGCAGTTAGATAGTTCACGGTTCTTTGTTCACTGTTCTACGTTACCCTAACGGTGAACTCCGAACAGTGAACTATGAACTAAAATCCCGTTTTATCGCCAATTTTGACCACGTTCACGCAACTTCATCGGCGCTTTTCGCATCATTCTCCTCACGAAGTTGATCAAAAAGAAAGGGGCGTATTTGTAGCCCTTGGTTGCAAGCCGAACACCCATGCTCTTGTACTCGGCGTTTGATTGCGGAAGTGTTGTGTTCAAGCCATCAACATATCGGTTGTACATGCAAAACGCGGCAGCAATTAAGACTGCGTCATGAATTTCCTCTTCCGTGGCACCGGCTTTTTTCGCTGCATCAACAAGGTCTCGTGTTACAGATCTTCCGCTTTCTTGAACTTTCCCTGCAATACGCAAGAGACATTTCATCTTAGGAGAAATCGGTGCAGTGTCAATGTTCTCAATCACGCATTGAACCGCTTTTCCGTTATCGCCAAGATGTTCGTTGGCTGCGGCGCTGTGCGACAAGTGACAGAACTCACAATTGTTCAGATATGAAACATGTGAAGCAATTAATTCGCGTTCACCGGAAGTCAGTGAAGATGGACCATGAAGCAACATATGCGCAAGATTCGACAATGCTTTACCGGAAGAACTTTTGTAGTATAACAATGCTACGATACCGGGTTGTGGGATGTTGGTGTTGATGTATGACATACGTGTGTTCTTTTTATGAGGATGCAAGCACTCTAGTATTTTCACAACTTTAGAAAATAAAAGTGTGGGAAGGTGCCTTTGCAATCTAACACTTTATTTTTTACCACATAGAATCATAGAGCACATAGTGTTGATGCTGAATTGGCGAGACCGTGAACATCTTAGCTATATGTACTATGTCTCTATGTGGTTAGAATTGAATTGGTCAATTCTTAAGGCATGCTGTACATAATAAAAAAGAGAGCCTTTCGACTCTCTTTACTTAATTGGGTTATGCATTATCCCAAATATGTTTTGAGCAATTTGCTGCGCGAAGTATGTTTCAACCTGCGAATCGCTTTCTCTTTAATCTGGCGAACGCGCTCACGCGTAAGATCAAAACGTTCGCCGATTTCTTCCAGCGTAAGTGCATGCTCTCCGTTCAATCCGAAATACAAACGAACAACATCGGCTTCACGTGCAGTAAGCGTAGAAAGAGCGCGTTCAATTTCGCGACGTAATGATTCATTCATCAACGAATTTTCCGGGCTAGGAATATCATCGTTTTGCATCACATCATACATGTTGCTCGTATTCTCATCGCTTGAAGCGAGAGGAGCATCCATGGAAATGTGACGGCCAGTATTGCGCATTGCTTCCTTAATGTCTTCAGGAGAAAGTTCGAGAGCAGCACCAATTTCATCGGCACTTGGCTCGCGTTCGTATTCCTGCTCAAGGCGGGCAAATGTTTTATTGATCTTGTTGATCGAACCAATCTTGTTCAAGGGCAAGCGAACAATCCGCGACTGTTCAGCCAATGCCTGAAGAATGGATTGACGAATCCACCAAACAGCGTAGGAGATGAATTTGAATCCGCGTGTTTCATCGAAACGTTGTGCGGCTTTGATCAAACCAAGGTTTCCCTCGTTGATTAAATCAGGAAGACTGAGTCCTTGATTTTGATATTGTTTAGAAACGGAAACCACGAACCGAAGATTGGCGTTCACCATTTTTGCCAAAGCCTGAGCATCTCCTTTTCGGATTTTCCCGGCTAAGTCAACTTCTTCTTCTGCTGTGATGAGGTCAACTCGTCCAATCTCTTGAAGATACTTGTCAAGCGACGCCGTCTCCCGATTGGTAACCTGTTTCGAAATCTTTAACTGACGCATAATAGGGTTTGTTGTATTTGTGTTATCATTCAGTTTGCCTTGAGTGATATGGGGGTATCAGGGTGGTAAACGAGACTTCAATAAAAAAGGTTACAGATGTTCGGAAACTGTTGATAACCCATGTTTTAGTAACGCTCCAAATATCATGCCTGTGCAGGAAACCGGATGTTCTTAAAGCGGGAATTCGCCGCGTTATCAGCTGAAAACAATTGATTTTTTTCGTGTATCTACAAAAGAAAACTCCCGTTTCAAGTGAATGAAGCGGGAGTTGTAAGAAATTAATTCGGATTATTTCTGTTCCGACTTTTCAGTTCTCGGAGGACGTGGCCCACGTGGAGGACGCTCTTCAAAACCTTCCGGTTTCGGCATGAGTTCTTTGCGTGATAAGCGGAACTTGCCTGTCTTTTGATCGACCTCAACAAGTTTTACTTTCACGATATCACCTTGCTTCAGGATTCCGTCGAGTGTGTCCAAACGTTTCCAATCTACTTCTGAAATGTGAAGCAGTCCGTCTTTTCCTGGAAGGAATTCAACGAATGCGCCAAACGCCATGATGCTCTTCACTTTGCCTTCGTAGATTTCTCCAACTTCCGGCATCGTAACGATTCCTTTTACGCGGGCAACTGCTTTTTCGATGTCTGCTTTGTTTGCAGAAACGATATCTACAATTCCGAAATCGCCTTTTTCTTCGATGACGATAATCGTGTTCGTTTCACGCTGCATTTCCTGAATGATTTTTCCACCAGGTCCGATAACGGCTCCGATGAACTCACGAGGAATAGTTAACGTTACAACACGTGGTGCGTGGTCTTTCATTTCTTCACGTGGTTCGCTGATGGTTTTCATCATCTCGCCAAGAATGTGAGCACGACCTTGTTTCGCTTGTTCAAGTGCTTGCTCCATTACTTCGTAAGGAAGACCATCCACTTTCAAGTCCATTTGTACTGCAGTAATTCCGTCGCGTGTTCCGCAAACTTTGAAATCCATATCACCAAGATGATCTTCATCACCAAGAATGTCGGACAACACAGCAAACTTTCCTGCTTTGGTAATCAAGCCCATTGCAATTCCTGAAACCGGCTTCTTGATTTTCAAACCGCAATCCATCATCGCAAGTGTTGCTGCGCATACAGTTGCCATAGATGAAGAACCGTTTGATTCAAGAATATCAGAAACGATACGAATCGTGTAGCTATTCTCAGCTGGAAGTTGATTTTTCAACGCACGCAATGCAAGATTTCCGTGACCTACTTCACGACGACCCGTTCCGCGCATTGGCTTTGCTTCTCCAGTTGAGAAAGGAGGGAAGTTGTAATTCAACAAGAAATTCGCATCACCTTGAATGATTGGCGTGTCGATCATTTGTGCTTCACGTTTTGTTCCCAGTGTTACAGTGGTCAACGACTGTGTTTCTCCACGCGTAAAAATTGCGGAGCCGTGCGCCATTGGGAGATAATTAATCTCTGACCAAATCGGACGGATGTCTGAAAGACCGCGACCATCAAGACGTGTGCGCTTGTCGAGTACCATATTGCGGATTGCATCTTTCTCTACATCGTGATAATAAATTTTCGCGTGAGATTTGTTCACGTCGGTTTGCTCTTCAGCAGGAAGTGAATTCCAGAACTCTTCGAACACAGCTTTGAAATCAACTTTGCGTTGCGCCTTGTTTGGATTTCCTTTGCAAGCCACAGCGTAAACTTTGTCGTAGCATGCTGCTTTCACTTTCGCGCGAAGATCTTCGTTATGCGTTTCGTGACAATACGTGCGCTTCACTTTTGATTTCTCAACTTGTGAAGCGAGTTCGTTTATCGCATTGATCATGATCTTAATTCCATCGTGAGCAAATTTGATGGCAGTGATCATATCATGTTCAGAAACTTCTTTGAACTCTCCTTCAACCATCATGATGTCTTTTGCGTTTGCAGCAACCATCATGTCGACATCAGAAGTCAGCATTTGTTCAACTGTTGGATTGAGAATGAATTTTCCATCATTGCGCCCAACACGAACTTCAGAAACAGGTCCGTTGAACGGAATATCTGACATTGCGATTGCAGCTGATGCAGCGAAACCTGCAAGGCAATCGGGCATAATTGTTTTATCGGAAGAGATCAGGTAAATCAATACCTGCGTGTCTGCGTGATAATCGTCAGGGAAAAGTGGACGAAGTGCGCGGTCAACCAAACGGCTGCTCAATACTTCGAGATCAGAAAGTTTTGCTTCACGACGAAAAAAACTTCCTGGTATACGTCCTGTTGATGCGAACATTTCGCGATAATCAACAGTGAGCGGCATGAAATCAACACCGGCTTTTGCGTCGGGAGCTGATACAGCGGTTGCCAACAGCATGGTGTTACCCATCTTCACAACTACGGATCCATCAGCTTGTTTCGCCAATTTTCCGGTTTCTACAGTGATGGTTCTTCCGTCACCGAGATCAAATGATTTTGAAATTCCTAATTGCATAATTGTCTTTTTTCTTCTTGTTTGCAGCTTGTCGGCAAGTCGCTGTATTTTCTTTTTGCCACGAAGGCACGAAGACGCAAAGTTTCACTAAGTGTTATTCTTTGCGAGTCGTTGATGTCTTTGAGCCTTTGTGGTTATTGAAAATGAGAAAGCATCTCCGCCGACTGCAGGAGATGCTTTCTTGTATTCTTAGTTTGATAACATTATTTACGGATCTCAAGCTTCTTCAGAATCGCTCTGTAACGCTCGATATCGTTCTTGCGGAGATAATCCAATAACGCCTTACGTTTTCCTACCAGCAATACAAGTGAACGTTCAGTGCTCTTGTCTTTTGGTTTTTTCTTAAGGTGCTCTGTAAGATGCGCAATGCGATGTGTGAAAAGTGCAATTTGGCCTTCAGAAGATCCGGTGTCTTTTTCAGATTTACCGTGATTCTTGAAGATGCCTTTCTTAATTTCCGACGTCAGGTATGACATGCTGTTTGTGGATTAAGTGTTAGTATTCAGTGATTCCCGCTAAACGGGATGCGAAGATACTTATTTTCAATTGTCAATTTCCGATTTTCAATTGAAAAACAGTGAAAACCGGTTACGATTTGAACATCGTGAGAAGACGGGAAATTGTTGTTTTGAGCTCTTTTCGATTGACAATTGCATCTAAAAACCCATGTTCAAGCACGAATTCTGCAGTTTGAAAGCCTTTTGGAAGGTCTTTGCCAATGGTTTCTTTCACAACGCGCGGTCCGGCGAAACCAATCAAAGATCCAGGTTCTCCAATATTCAGATCACCCAGCATTGCATAAGAAGCAGTTACTCCGCCGGTAGTTGGATCAGTTAATAGTGAGATGTAAGGAATTCCGGCTTCATCTAATTGCGCAAGCCGAGCTGAAGTTTTAGCCATTTGCATAAGCGAGTGTGCAGCTTCCATCATACGTGCACCACCCGATTTAGAAATGATCATCAGCGGAATTCTGTGCTTGATGCAATACAGAACTGCGCGTGAAATTTTCTCACCAACAACTGAACCCATTGAACCGCCAATGAAAGTGAAGTCCATGCAAGAAACGACAAGATCATTGCCATCTACTTTTCCATGACCTGTGCGAATAGCATCTTTTAGTCCGGTCTTTTTCTGCGAATCGATTAACCGTGCAGGATATTTTTTTGTGTCTTCGAAATTCAGTGGATCGCCTGAAGTGAGATTCTCATCCAGTTCGGTGAATTGTTGTTCATCGAACAGTATAGAGAAGTATTGTTCTGAATTGATCCGATCGT
>CAZBYM010000027.1:11996-17817 GCA_964495745.1 uncultured Chryseobacterium sp.
CCGATCGTGATAATCACAATTTGTACAGACCCAGAAATTCTCCATGCGCTCATTCGTAGAAAATACTTTCTTACACGAATCGCATTTATGCCACAGGCCTTCAGGAGTTTCTTTTTTCTCCTTGGTAGAAGTTGTAATTCCGCCTTTAATTCTCTTGAACCACGACATCCGGTCTTCGATTTAGTATTTACGATTTTCAATTTTCAATTTACCAAGAATGGAAAATTGAAAATTGCAAATTGAGAATTACGCAATAGTAACTTCCTTATTCAGATACACATCCTGAATCGCATTCAGCAACGCCACTCCTTCTTTCATTGGCTTCTGGAATGCTTTTCTTCCGGAAATTAATCCTTGTCCGCCACCACGTTTGTTGATGACAGCAGTTGTTACAGCTTCTGCCAGATCAGTTGCTCCTTTGGATTCTCCGCCTGAATTAATCAAACCGTTTCGTCCCATGTAACAAGTGCCTACTTGATAGCGACACAAATCAATCGGATGATCAGAACTCAATTCAGAGTAAACTTTAGGGTGCGTTTTACCGTGACCAGTTGCATTGTAACCGCCATTGTTAGTTGGCAATTTCTGTTTGATAATATCTGCTTGAATTGTAACACCAAGATGATTTGCTTGTCCTGTCAAATCTGCAGATGCATGGTAATCGATTCCATTTACTTTGAATCCCGGATTACGCAAGTAGCACCAAAGTACTGTGGCCATTCCTAATTCATGGGCGCGTTCGAAAGCTGCAGAAACTTCAATGATTTGTCGGGCAGATTCATCGGAACCAAAATAAATTGTAGCTCCAACTGCTGCTGCTCCAAGATTCCATGCTTCATCAACAGATCCAAACATTCCCTGATCGTATTTATTCGGAAGTGAAAGAAATTCGTTGTGATTAATTTTTACAATGAATGGAATATGATGCGCGTATTTTCTTGAGACCGATCCAAGAACTCCAAAAGTTGTGGCAACAGCATTGCATCCACCTTCCATTGCGAGCTTCACGATATTTTCGCCGTCAAAATAAATTGGGTTTGGAGCGAAAGATGCGCCCGCAGAATGTTCGATTCCCTGATCGACAGGAAGAATTGAAACATAGCCCGTATTGGCCAGGCGCCCATGCCCATAAATGGCTTGCAAATTCCTGAGAACCTGAGGGTTACGATTGCTTAGTGCAAAACTACGATCCACAAAATCAGGACCCGGTAAATGAATTTGCTCTTTTGTAATGGTTTTGCAGGTATGATTCAGAAGCGAATCAGCCTGATTTCCAAGTAGTTCACGGATTTTTTCAATGGCCATGTCCTTGTGTTATTTTGGTAATGGACGGCAAAGCTAACAAATAGTCGGGAGACGACAGACGGGAGATGATAGTAAAGAGCCATAAGCTTGTTAAAGTCTTGATGGTCTAAGATATACTCCTGACTCTCAACTATCGCCTCCGGTCTGATTAGAACGGATATCCGATTCCGAAATTCAAGTTACTTGGAATTGCGCCTGATCCTGGTTGCCACCAACGTGCGCCATATGGTTTTGCCGGATCGCGTACTTTGAATCCCCAATCCAGCCGGACAATAAAGAAGCTCAAGTCGTATCGAATTCCAAATCCCGGACCGAAAGCGAGATCGTTGAAGAAACGTTTGAATACGAATTTCGCAGCGTCGTCAGCATCCGTTCCAGGTAAAAGCCAGATGTTTCCGCCATCAGCGAAAATTGCACCTGCGAGACTTTTCGTTAGCTTGAATCTAAGTTCAATATTATACTCCGCTTGTATCTCTCCGAATTGCGCGAACTGTTGATCAGCAGGAACATTGAATGATCCCGGCCCAAGACTTCTAGCTTCCCATGCACGAATTCCATTGGCACCACCACCATAAAACGATTTTTCAAGTGGAAGTGTTCTGAAATTTTTCTGTGGAAATCCGGCGCCGTACGCCATACGAATAACAAGTTGTTGGTGATCGCCAATTTCTCGGTAAACTCGAGTATCAATAAAGAAGCGGAAGTAATGTGAGAATGGAATTCCAGCTATTTTATACGAACCGAAAGTATCAGGTGTCGCGCCGATCGCTTTCATAAATGGATATACAGCGAGTCCGGAAATTTCTGCATCGAATTTCAGATACGGTTTCCATTTTCCTTTCGAATTTCCCTGTTGATTGTGCAAGAAACTGAATCTGCAATCATTGATCAAGTGATCTGTAAAACGATATTGCAATAATGGATCGCCATTCGCCAGCAGGTCGATCAAGCCTTGACGAGGATTTACTTTAACAACATTTATTTCCAGAGGATAAATTCCAAATCGATTCCACTTTCCAAGTTTGTAAGTATATCCAACCGAGAAGTTGAGAAGAATGCGATCGTAGTCAACTCTTCGCTGATAATTGTAGGAGGAGGAAAGTGTTGTTCTTCGACCTTGCGCCTTACTTATTGGCAATTTGTTAAACGGGAAAAATGCGCGGGGAATATTCAACGAAAGTTCGGCGCCTGCTTCAATTGTGTTGAATGTAATTTGATCGGTTGGATCCACCTGTTGTGTTTGTGCCAAAGGTTGTTGCGCTTCCGTTCCGCCTTTCAAACGAAACTCCAGAAGTTCAGCTCCGCGGAAAAGGTTGTTGTTCTGGTACGCGTAACTTCCGCCGATTCCCAGATAACCTCCCGTGTTTGTTCCTTCAACTTGAGCTGTGAAATTTTGCTTCGGAATCGCGAACAAAACAATTTCTACATCCAGTTTCTCTGAACTGACAATGCCTGGTTCTACAATTACTTGCCGGAAAATTCTCAGTCCGTTGAGCTGACTGTAAGTTTCTTCGAATTGCCTTTGCACATATAATCCACCCTGTGGAATCATAATGCGCTCGGCAAGAACTTCAGGCTTGTATCTCAAATCCTGTTCGCGTGATTTGTTGCGGAGCATAGCAATTCCTTTATACATTACCGTGTCATAGGAAGCTGTATCATTCTTTAATTGTAAAGTGTTGTAAATGGTTTTTACAGTAATGTTTCTGATATAGTATCGCTTATGGCTCACTTCAACAAATGAAGTATCAGTCACTCTTGTTTGTTTCTTGATGATTTTTATTTTCACATCTGCCTGATGATCGCCGACAGTAGTATCAATAGAATATCTTACGTAATCGTTCGAGAATGTGTAATAACCGTTGTTGCGTAAGGATTTGACAATTCGGTCACGTTCAGCATCGAATGCGTCTTGGTCATAGTGCTGACCTTGCTCCAGCAAGCATGCGCTGGTATCTGTAAAAACGTCGTAAGCAATGTTAGGATCCTGAACATCCCATACGATATTTCGCAGTGTGTAAACGTGAGCAGGTTTAACAATGTAATAGACGACAACTTTTTTTCTCACTCGGCCGAATATGTTAAGCGAGTCATGCGATTTTTTTAGATAGTGTTTTCGGAAAAGTGTCGGATAAGCAATGCTGTCAGTTACCTCACTTCTAAAGTAACCCTTGTTGTCAAGATACATTTCAAGTTGTTGAGCTGAGCGATTCACAGTATTTGTATCGAGAATAACGGGCGGCTCACCAATGTTGTAAAGCACTTCGCCAAGAGTTTTTTTCCGTTTCTCTTTTTTCTCGCGGTTGTGGGCCTGCCGACGAAAATTGCGTTTCTGAAATTTAGCTTCCTGTCGAATTTTCCGTTTTGCTTCCCGTTCCGGATTGACAAGATTGTGAATGATTAGATATAACGGAAACCCTGCACCATTCTTCATTGTGCCCTTGTCAGCCAATACTAACCGTCTGCGTTTTGAAAGCGAACCATCTTTCGTTTTCACTTTTCTCAGTTTCCAACAGAAAAAGTTCGGCCCATTGTATCCAATTAATTTTCTGTTCGGTTTTTGTTTGACATAGCCATACATGTCATATTCATCGATATCACTCTCTTCACACACAATGAACACTTTCTTAATCATCTTCTTGTTTGCAGGAACACGTCGGGCGGTCCCACACGCTGACCATTCCGCCACAAGCAGAGTACCAAGCAACAAGAAGAATACATAACGCGTGAGAAATGCCACTTCTGAATTTCCTTTTAGAAGACGTAAGTTTGCAAATATAATGCCCTGAACCTCCAGAATATGCTTTCACACAACACGATTTCCCTTATTAAGTCGCTACATCAGAAGAAAAAGCGAATTGAGTCCGCTCTTTTTCTCGCAGAAGGAGATAAAGTGGTGACTGAAATGCTTTCTTCTGAGTTTACTGTGCGGCATGTTTATGCGTTAAAAGAATGGTTGCAAGAGAACGGCCGCTTGATTCCGAGAAACGTTGAATCGAGTGGTGTAACTCAGGCGGAACTTGAGCGAATCAGTACATTAGTTTCTGCACCACCTGTACTCGCGGTAGTCGAAATTCCAAAAGTGCGTATTGAACATGAAGAATTTCTCATTGGCTTTAGGCTGGTTCTCGATGGAATCCGCGATCCCGGCAATATGGGAACGATAATTCGTACAGCAGATTGGTTTGGTATACAACGTATCGTAGCATCTGATGATAGTGCAGAATTCTGGAACCCAAAAGTTGTTCAGTCTTCGATGGGGTCACTCACGCGAGTAAAAGTAATTACCGCATCATTGCCAGATTTTTTCGAACGGGTGAATGAGGCTTCCAGAAAATCAAATGTAGATGCACCTGCTGTTTACGGTGCGTTTATGGAGGGACAAAGCCTTTACGAAGAAACATTTGCGCCATCGGGACTGATCGTATTTGGCAATGAATCGAATGGAATTCGCACAGCGACTGAAGCTTTTGTTGATCGCAAGATTTCAATTCCATCATTTGCCATAAAAGGAGATTCTATGCCGGAATCATTGAATGTTGCGGTAGCGGCAGCGTTGATTCTTGGAGAACTGAAGCGACAATCGATATAATTTATCTGCTGTAAATCAGGAGTTTATCATATATTTTTGTGATTGAGTTAAACCTCAAGCTGTAATCCGAGGTCATAAAGCCGAATACAGAAAAGAACTAACTTTCCAAACAAACCCTCGGGACATAAAACCACTCAAAATGAAAACTTCCAAAATTCTCTTCGCTTCTTTGTCACTTCTCACAGTATCTGCACTCATGTTCACTGGTTGCCGTAAGGACGAAGAAGACACAGACACAAATGCCGCAGCGGACAACGCGTTCGCAGAATCATGTTACAGTGATGTAACTAACATCGCAGACGAAGCAGGCCGTTCAGGAACCTTATCTAACTACAGAGTTGGCGATGGTGAAGGAATTCTAACAGCATGTGCAACTCTTACTTGGGATACTTTGAGTAGTGTTGATCAGGATACAATTACAATTGATTTCGGAACAGTGAATTGTCCTTGCAACGATGGACGTAATCGCCGCGGAAAAATTATCGTTTATTACATGGGTCAGTATCGTGATTCAGCTTCTGTGCACACAATTACCTTCGACAACTATTTTGTGAATGACAATCAAGTGATGGGAACTAAAACTGTTACAAACCTCGGTCACAATGGAGCAGGAAATCTGGTTTACGACATTGATGTTAACGGAACTATTGTTCTTGCTAACAGTGGTGGAACAATTACGTGGACTTCACAACGTCAGCGCGAGTGGATCGCTGGAGAAAGCACTTCAATCTGGTCAGATGATGTGTACTCAATCACAGGTTCAGCAAGCGGAACAAGTGCAGCAGGAGAATCATTCACAATGAATATCACGAGTCCGCTCATCCGCAACATGGCTTTAGGATGTCGCAGGCACTTCACCCAAGGAACTGTTGAGTTAACACCAGCTTCACGTCCAATGCGTACAATTGATTTCGGTACCGGAGC
>CAZBYM010000028.1:0-17439 GCA_964495745.1 uncultured Chryseobacterium sp.
CTCACTCCTCACTCCAAACTCCATACTATGAACATTTACGTAACCCAACTCCAACAAAGCATCAAACAAAAACTCGAGCAAATCGACGATGCAGAATACTTAAGTTCTCTCGATGCGATTCTTACGTATGAAACGCACGGAATGCAACAGCAATCGGAGACAAGACCATTACAGAAATCATTTTGGAAGCGACTGTGGTTGGCCACTTCCAGATAAAAATGGATTATCTGTTTCAATCGCCTGATGTTTTACCTTGCCATGGTTTTTCATCGGGCGATTTATTTATTTGAATGTTCGCGATACATTCGACTTTTTTTGCCGCAGATTCGCAGATTACAAGTCATTGCGAGAGTAGCGAAGCGGAACGAAGCAATCCCATCTTCGAAGAGGGGATCGCTTCGTTCCTCGCGATGACTCAATCTGCGAATCTGCGACTAACCTTTTTTCATCGTGAGCGCAGCGAACAATCACTATCTGCCGCCAACCTTTTTTATTAGTTGCGAATCTCATTTCCCCCGAGTGTTTTGTGAATGAATCAGAAATTGCGAGAATTTCATCCGCGACTTTTCCGCGTTTTCTGTGTATTCCGTGTACCATTGAGCTAATCACCCATTGTTTCCCTAAATTCGTTACACAAACCCACCCCATGAAAAAATCCATTCTCATCTTATCCATCATTGCTGTACAAATCGCAACAGCACAACCTTACCTTTTCAATTCGCGCGGAGTAGGCGGCGGTGGCGCATTATTTTCTCCGAGTATTAATCCGGGAAACGCTGACGAGTATTTCGTGGCCTGCGACATGTCAGAATTATTTCACGCAACCAATTTTGGTGCTACGTATTCACAAATACATTTTACGGAATTTATCGGCGGACACAATTCGAAAGTGTGTTACACTGCGCTCTCTGGTACGAGATATTCTATAAGTTACATCAATGATATCGGTACACCAGTCGTTTCTCCCGATGGTGGCAACACATGGAGTCTCATTACAGGTAATCCTGATCCGAACGAAGACATTTACACCATTCATTCCGATTACACGAATTCATCACGAATTATCATCTCGCAATACGGCGCGATTTTCTTTTCTTCAAACGCGGGAACTTCATTCACTCAGATTCACACTGCATTGACTGGCGCTGGAAACGTGGTTGGCGGAGTATTGTTTGATGGCAACAACATTTACATCGGTACTAATGATGGCGTGCTCGTTTCCACGAATGGAGGAGGCACTTGGAACACAGCCACAATTACTGGTCTACCTGCCAATGAAGTTATCTGGAGTTTCTGTGCTGCGACTACGTCCACTACAACACGTTTTTTCTGTCTCACTGGCGATCCAGCCGATGTGTACGTTGGACTTCAAGGCTCGGATTATTGGGGATTTTTTCGAAACGTGTACACGTGCGATTACGGAGTGAACAATTGGACAGCTGCATCGAATGGAATTACTTTGAACACTGACTATCCAATGTTCATTGATATGGCCGAGAATGACATTAACGTAGTTTACGTTTCCGGAAGTAACAGCAACGGTGAACCTATCGTGATGCGCTCTGGAAATGCTGGAGGAAATTGGAGTCATACGTTCAATGCAACCAACAACGCAAACATTTTTACGGGATGGAGCGGTGATGGTGGCGATCGTGGGTGGGGATATGGAGAATGTGCATTTGGATTCGACGTTTGTGCAAGTGATCCTTCCGTTGTTGTCTTTAGTGATTTTGGTTTTGTGCATGTGACCAATGGAAGTGGAGCTGTTTGGGTGCAAGCTTATGTTGATGTTGCAGATCAACATCCAATCGGAGCAAATACTCCAACAGGCGACAATTATCACAGTATCGGTTTGGAAAATACTACCTGCTGGCAAGTATCGTGGTCAAATGCCAATGAAATGTGGGGATGCTTCTCTGACATTCGCGGAATCAGAAGTGCGGATGCCGGATTGTCTTGGTCATTCAATTATTCAGGACATACGGCGAATTCATCCTACCGAATGGCGTACATGCAGAATGGAACGATGATCATGGCGTCTTCCGGAATTCACGATATGTACCAAAGTACACGATTGACGGATGCCCTTCTCGATGCAACGGATACGCCAGGCCAATTGAAATATTCTACAGACAACGGAGCAACTTGGAATGTGCTTCATGCATTCGGACATCCTGTTTATTGGATAGCAATTGATCCGAACAATGCGAATCGTGCTTACGCGAGTGTGATTGATTACAATGGTGGCGCCGGAATTGGTGGAGTTTATCGTTGTGATGATCTCAATAACCTCGCTTCATCAACGTGGACATTACTTCCTAATCCTCCGCGAACAGAAAAGCATCCTGCGTGTCTCGAAGTTCTAAATGATGGAACATTGCTTGCAACATATTCGGGTCGAAGAGATGGTACGGGCGCATTTACCGCCAGTTCAGGAGTTTTTACCTATGAACCAACGATGTCGCAATGGACTGATGTATCACACACAGATATGTATTATTGGACAAAAGATGTTGTGATTGATCCAAACGATCTCACGCAAAATACCTGGTATGTTTGCGTATTCAGCGGATGGGGCGGGCCTCCGAATGGACTTGGTGGATTGTTCAGAACGACAAATCGTGGAGCGTCGTGGACAAAACTTACCGGTTCCACTTTAGATCGCGTAACATCTTGTGCATTCAATCCGAATGATTTCAACGATATGTTCATTACAACTGAAACGCAGGGCTTGTGGATGAGCTCAAACATCAATAATGTTTCTCCGAATTTTTCTCTTGTAGCGGATTATCCATTCCGCCAACCTGAAAGAGTTTTTTTTAATCCATACGACTTAACAAAAATGTGGGTGACAAGTTTTGGAAACGGCATAAAGGTCAGCGATATCACAAATGGTAACTACGAGTTTTCATCCAACAATCTGGATGTTTTTCCAAATCCTGCGTCTAATTCGTTTTTCATTGAAGGTCATTCCGGAGAACATTTAACTATCACGTCTATGTTTGGAGAAATTGTGCGAATGCAAACTCTCTCGGAAGGCAGAAACGAAATCGACATTACTCAACTTGCCAACGGTGTTTATTTCATCGAACGAAATTCTCAAATCTCCAAGTTTATCGTGCAACACTAAATAATACGTCGGCATCAGTATCAGTGTCAAAGTGCGAACTGACACTGACGCTGATACCGACGCTTTTTTCTTCCTTTTCACCTTTTTTGACAAATAATTCCCAACACTTATCCTTCACCGCGTACATACTATCCGCTTCTATCGTACGTTTGAGTCAGGAACTTTTCTGTACTACGTATGAGTGTAAATCCATTAGAAGAAATCCGATCATATTTAGAACATCGCGATTTTGTTCTCGTTATCCGTCGCTTGTTAGATTTCAGTCTGGACACAAACGATACTTCAATTATTCGTGACGCGATCGAATTATCCAAAGCGTACCGCATTGCAGGAATGTTCGATGGAAATCCATATCTGCACCCCGATCTTGAAGCAGGAACGAATCTCCTGATGACAAAACTCGTCGAGAAGTCAGCAGCTAAACCCTTACATCTTGGCGTGCTTGTTCATGCAGAAGCTATTTCCAAACGTTACAACCGTGGAAATTTATCTCTCAAACCAATGAGTCTGGATATTCACTGCGGACAAATCATCGGTGTAGTAGGAGAGAACGGAAATGGAAAAACGACCTTGTTGCGTTGCCTGGCCGGGCAATTGGCAATTGATCAAGGCTCTGTTCATTATTCGCTTCTCAAAGACCCGGATCATTATTCGATCAAGAATCACGTTGTATTTATTCCGCAGCGAATTCCGAAATGGTTTGGACAACTAAAAGACAATTTACATTTCTCAGCTGCGATTGTAGGAATAACAGGCGAATGGAATGAATTGCTGGTCGATTTCATGCTCGAGCGTTTCGGTTTAACTCAATTCGCACATCTGAATTGGAACCAAATCAGTTCCGGATATCGCACACGATTTGAGGTCGCACGAATACTCCTTAAGCGGCCGAAAGTTTTGATTCTTGATGAGCCGTTGGCAAATCTTGACATCAATGCTCAACAAACATTATTGACAGATTTGAAATTCCTTACAAAGTCTTCATTCAATCCAATGGGAGTTATTCTCACTTCGCAACAATTGCATGAAGTAGAAAAAATTGCAGACAATGTTTTGCTGATCCGCGATGGAAATTGTGTGTATCGCACCGGCGACCAAATTCAACAAGCGCTAGGATTCGCATTTGAAGTTGAGATTTCAAATGACCGTGAATCAATTCTGTTCGCATTGAATGGTTTTCAATACAATCTCACATTCAACGGAGGAAACTATACGATCACTTCTCAAGCGCATGATGTTCCTGAAATGCTACGCGCACTGGTGAATAATGGAGTTCACATTCGTTACTACCGCGATATTACAACTTCCACTAAACGTCTCTTCTGATAATAAAAAATATGCCAAAGAGACCACTTGCTCCACGAATAATAAACCAGCTCGACGACTACTTGTTGCAGAATCGTCCTGATACTTGGTCTACGCGGATTCATTTATTGACATATTACTGGCTGATATTCTCGGCTTCACTTGCGTTGTTGTGTTTTGTTGTTCCTGATAATCCATTGGAAAATTCGAATATCTCGTTCTGGATTGCTGCGCAATGTGTTCTTGTAATTGTGGCAATTGTTCTTTGGATGGTGTATTTACTTCGCTTCAATGCTTTCAAGAGTTACGGAACAGTTTTCCCGGGAGATAGAATCAAAACGTATTTCTTCTATTTCATTTCGTTGTTCATGATGTGCAGTACTATTTTCATTCCTCCTGTAATTGAATCCTATAAAACGTCAATCAATTATTCTACCGGGCAGGTTGCAGAGGATATGAATAGAATGAATGTTTTAATTGCTCGCTTGATGAAAGAAGACATTCAGGCGGAGATCACAATCGACACAATCATTATTATTGACAACACAACGTATGTTCCTCCAAGCACTTCTTCTGCTTACACGTATGACGATTCCCTGGGTGCTTATGTAAAAGCTCCGATCTATTTGTCGCGGGAAGAATTGAAATGGACCTTAACTGAAGAAGGTAGTGTGGTGTGGATTGGTACCGAAAAACTGTTGCGTTATACTGTTACTGATTTTCATTTCGTCAGCGACTACGAAGTTTCAAATAGAACAGAAATAAAATTGCTTCGGAATTTTGACATTTACAATATCGTTTACAAGAATAATTATCCGGAGGAAAAGGACAAGCTCGAACGCGAACTGAATGCAATAGCTGATAAGTACAAGTCGGGAAGGACAGATCCTAACGCATACTGGAATTATTCAACAGATATACAAAGTATAGCGAGCGCGAGATACGGATTGTATGAAGTCAATAATTCCATTCACAACGTTGGCGATCGACTTTACCGGTTTGAGGATGAAGATGTGCAAATAAGTTTTAGAGTTGCATTCTATGTGTCCATGTTCCTTTCACTTTGTGTTTTTGTTTTCCGTCATTCCACAATTCGTACTTTCTTCTTGAGTATTCTCGCTGCCATTCTCATTGCGATTTTATCTGGAGTCGTTATGGCGTTGTTCAATTTCAGAGAATCATCAATTCTCATCACGATGATTGTTTATTTTGTTTTCTTTCTCGTTTTTGCAATTTCAACTATAGGAAGAAAGGTTCGCTCTGTATTCACAGGAATTGCACTGAATATTGCGGTCATTCTCACTCCGTTTTTCCCATTAATGTGCGTGGGAGCTTACTACGAACATTACAAGCGCGGTTATTACGATTACGATTATTACGCTTACGGAATTTATGATCCGTATTATGTGCCAATTGATCGTTCAACCGAAATCCTGCATTATCAACTTGCGGAAATATTCGGATTCGTCATTCTGCTTATTTTGATCGAGACAGCCTATAAATGGATGTTTCGGAAATGGTATGCAGCTCCTGAGGAATAGTTCCCGGTTTCCGGTTGTCGGTTATGGAACTGATTTACTAACTTAATTGGTGCTACTTACTAACAAACTAGGAACTGGGAACTGGGAACAGGAAACGGTTTTGTACTTTTGCCGCCATGCATGAAATGATATTAATCCTCGATTTTGGCTCTCAATACACACAATTGATCGCGAGAAGAGTGAGGGAGCTGAATGTGTATTGCGAAATTCATCCGTACAATAAATATCCTGCGATTACATCAAATGTGAAGGGCGTAATTCTTTCCGGAAGTCCTTTCTCCGTTCGCGATGAAGCAGCACCAAAACCTGATCTGTCTTCTTTCAAAGGAAAACTTCCAACACTTGGCGTTTGTTATGGAGCTCAACTGATGTCGCATTTGTATGGAGGAGAAGTAAAACCTTCCAACAATCGTGAGTATGGACGTGCTCATCTCGACACAGTCGATACTACCGATTTGCTTTTTGAGGGAATCAGTCAAAATTCTCAAGTGTGGATGTCACATGCAGATACAATCGCAACGGTTCCTTCCAACTATAAAATTGTTGCAAGCACGCATGATGTTCGCGTAGCGGGATTTCATATCGACAGCGAAAAAACCTGGGGAATTCAATTTCATCCTGAAGTTTATCATACAACTGAAGGCGCAAAACTCCTGAAGAATTTTGTTGCAAATATTTGTGGTTGCAAACAGGATTGGACACCGGGTTCATTCATCAATGAAACTGTTGATGAGCTAAAGAAAAAATTGGGTAACGATAAAATTGTTCTCGGACTTTCCGGCGGCGTTGATTCTTCTGTAGCAGCAATGCTTTTACACAAGGCAGCCGGCTCGCATCTCTTCTGCATTTTCGTTGACAACGGATTATTGCGCAAGAACGAATATGTCAAAGTACTCGATTCATATAAGCACATGGGCTTGAATGTTACGGGAGTTGATGCATCAAAAAGATTCTACTCGGCACTCAAAGGAATTACTGATCCCGAGGAGAAACGAAAAGCGATTGGTCGCGTTTTCATCGAGGTATTTGATGAAGAGTCGCACCGCATACAAGATGTAAAGTGGCTTGGTCAAGGAACAATTTATCCGGATGTGATCGAATCAATTTCTGTCAAAGGACCTTCAGCTACCATCAAGTCGCATCACAATGTTGGCGGACTTCCCGACTACATGAAGCTGCAGATTGTTGAACCTTTGCGATTACTTTTCAAAGATGAAGTTCGTCGCGTTGGTGACGCTTTGGGCTTGGATCACAGTATTTTACACCGTCATCCGTTCCCTGGTCCGGGTCTTGGAATCCGCATTCTTGGTGATGTGACTGAAGAAAAGGTACGCATATTGCAGGAAGCTGATGATATCTTCATCGAAGGATTGAAAAAACACAATCTATACCGCGAAGTATGGCAGGCAGGAGTAATTCTTCTTCCCGTGCAGAGCGTTGGTGTAATGGGCGATGAACGTACCTACGAAAATTGTGTTGCATTACGTGCGGTTACATCAACAGATGGTATGACTGCAGATTGGTGTCATTTGCCATACGAGTTTCTAGGTAAAATTTCGAATGAGATTATCAATAAAGTGAAAGGCATCAACCGTGTTGTTTACGACATCAGTTCTAAACCTCCGGCAACAATTGAATGGGAATAATGAATAATTTCTTGTCATATCGTTTTTCATTTTTGCTCATGCTTGCATTGATTTGCTTTGCAGTTCCTGCGTATGCGCAAAAGGACGGTGTGAAAAAATCGAAGAAGACTGAAATTGTTGAGGGTAGAAAATTTTATCTCCACACTGTTGAGAAAGGACAAACACTTTATGCAATTGCAAGAGCGTACGACTTAACAGTGAACGATGTACTGGTAGAAAACCCGGATGCACTCAATGGAATCAAGCCGGGACAAATTCTACGAATTCCTGCAGAGAAAAAAGTTACTGTTACACCTGTTGCGCCTGATACGTCGAAATTTATCGTTCACAAAGTTGAACCTGCGCAAACATTATACAGTCTCGCGAGAAAGTATAACACAACCGAGCAGATCATTCTTGATAATAATCCGGAAGCCAAATCGGGATTGAAAGTGGGAATGGAACTGAAAATTCCAATCAAGATTGGTTCCACACAATTGCCTCCAGATACGTTAGTTGTTAAACGCGATACTGTTTTTCAAACGGAAATGAAAGACGTATACAATGTTGCTATGATGATGCCATTGCAGCTTTGGAATGTATCCAACATTAATCCGGATGAAATTGTAGCAAATCCACCAAAGTCGGAATTTCCACAAAAACCGAAAGCTGCCGTTGAATTTTACGAAGGCGCTTTGCTTGCCATCGATTCGATTCGCAAGACTGGCGTTAAGATTAATGTTTGGGTGTATGATGTAGACGATCTTGATTCCGGTAAAATGGGTAAAGTTCTCGGGCAATCGGAATTTGAAACAATGGATCTTATCATTGGACCGTTTTCTCCCGGACCTTTCGCAGAAATTGTTGAATTTGCCAATGCGAACAAAATTGCAATTGTATCTCCCGTTTCAGCTTCGAATCGCGTTCTTTTCAAGAATCCAATGGCAGTAAAGACACTTCCATCAACAATAACTCAGATGGAGCAATTGGCCGCTCATATTTCAAAGGAGCGTAAGGAAGATAACATCATCATGATCTCGAGTGGATTACCTAAAGAGCAAAAAACGGGTAACGCATTCCGTGATGAAATGAATCAGTTGCGTGTTGCAGAAGGGAAAGATTCCATTCGCTTTACAACTGGATTCTCCGGAGTCGAAGCTCTTTTGAAGAAAGACAAGATGAATGTGATTGTCATTCCTTCAATCGCGCAGGCATTTGTTTCTGATCTCTTACGCAATCTTCACACACTTGCGGAGAAATATCAAATCACCGTTTACGGAATGCCTTCATGGATGGAATTCGAAAATCTAGATCCGGAGTACATGCAAACTTTGAATATGCATTTCGCTTCGCCGTATTATGTTGATTACGATCTTCCATCTACAAAGCGATTTATTATTCGTTACCGTTCCGCTTTTGGCGGCGATCCAACAACATATTCTTTCGCAGGATTTGATGTCACCTTATTTTTCCTGCAGCAACTGGTTCGAGGTGGAACAGGTTTCGTTTCTACGATCACGGGAGTTCAAGGTGAAGGAATTCAGCAAAGTTTCTCATTTGTAAAATCGGATGCGGAAAGTGGATACGAGAACATTGGTTTGAGAATCATTCATATCAGCGACTATGAACTTGTTCCTTTTGGTGTTGAGAATCCGGTTAAGGACAAAAGATAATTCACCACAAACATGTTGACGAAAGAACGCATTGCTGCTCAATTCAAAATGCTGCAGGATGAAATTTGCGGTCAAATTGAATCAGCTGATGGATCCGGAAAGTTTGTTCCTGAATCCTGGGAGCGTGAAGGTGGTGGGGGCGGAGTCTCACGTGTGATGCAACATGGAACTGTTCTTGAAAAAGCGGGCGTGAATTTTTCAGCGGTGCACGGAATTCTTCCTGAGAAAATCAAAAGTTCTCTGAACGTTGACGAAAATGATTTTTTCGCGACTGGAGTTTCGATTGTAATGCATCCAAATTCTCCAATGGTGCCAATCATTCATATGAATGTCCGCTATTTCGAATTAGCTTCTGGTCAATGGTGGTTTGGTGGCGGAATAGATCTCACGCCTCATTATGTGAATGAAGATGATGCGAGATTTTTTCACTCTCAACTACGGGAGACTTGTAATCGCCACAATCCGGAGTATTATTCCCGTTTCAAAAAATGGGCCGACGATTACTTCTTTATTCCGCACCGTAACGAAACTCGAGGAATAGGAGGAATCTTTTTTGATAAGCTTTCTTCCGGCGATGCAGAAAAAGAAAAACTCTTCGCTTTCGTGTTGGACGTTGGAAAAACATTCGCGCCTGTTTATTCTGAACTGATTTCCCGAAACCGTGCTTTAGATTTTACAGCTACAGAAAAGGAATGGCAGTTAATTCGACGCGGGCGATATGTAGAATTCAATCTTGTGTATGATCTCGGTACCAAATTCGGCCTTGAAACTGCAGGCCGAATTGAATCAATCCTTATGAGTTTGCCCGAAATGGCGAGTTGGAAATACAATTTTCAGGTGCTTCCAAACACTCAGGAGGCCCGTACACAAGAATTGTTGAAAAAAAATATCAACTGGTGACGATCCTTCTTTTTTGGCAAATTTCTGATAATCAAGAACTTACAATTTTATGTACATTATTGAAAATCAATATAATAGGACTCTTCGGTAATTTCTAATTTTTATTGAAATTAGGTTCGTCGAACAAAAAATAATGTTCGTCGGCAGTAATCATGCTTTGATATTCAGTTTTTTTGGTTTTATATTGCATTAGTAATGCATGTGAGTGACCCCATCACTTTTAACCAGAAATCATGACTTACAAATTTACTTTCTTGCTGCGTTTTACTTTAACGGTATTCACATTAGGCAGTTCACTTTTCTTGAATGCTCAAGCTGTGATTCGTCCTCTTGAAGTTGATCATAATCACGATCACCATCTGGAAGGTTCGTTAACAAGTACCGACTCGCTGGCTGGTTTTAATGAAGACCGCGCATACAACGTTGCAACTGCAAAAGGACTTTCATCTTATGAAGTGCAAATGTTTGTGGCACAGTGTAAACGCGAATACATTCAACGTACATACTATAATAAGCCTGCAGTTTCAAGGCAGGATCAAGTTGACGCGAACGCCGGAATGCGACTTGGGCCAATCAACCCGACTCCTCAAGCGCCGTGTACGAATATGGATTTTGAAACCGGAACATTCGCCGGATGGAGCGGATCTATTGGAGACAATACATTAAGTTCATCTGGCCCGTTGCAAAGTATCATTCCTGGTTTCGTTAGTACTACCATGGATCCATTGGTTTCTGATTGTGGTGCACGGCACAATATTATGACTACCGCATCGGGTCTCGATCCATGTGGTGGTTTTCCCACTGTTGCTCCAGGCGGAAATTATTCGGTTCGTTTAGGAAACAGTTGCGCAAATTATCAGGGAGAAATTCTCGAACAAACTTTTACTGTGGCTCCGGGAAATACTTCATTCACATATCAATACGCAGTTGTTTTGAATGATGGCGGACATTCTGCTGGTGAACAACCTTATTTCAAAATTGAAATGTTTGACCAATCCGGAAACCTCGTTCCTTGTTCTCAATACTATGTTGAAGCCGGTGGTTCGATCGCTGGTTTCCTTCCATGCGGAGTGGGTAACTCATACAAGCCTTGGACGACAGTAAATATTGACCTAAGTTCTTTCGTAACTGCTAACGTCACGATTCGTTTCACTGTAGCCGGCTGCATTTACGCTGGTCACTATGGTTATGCTTATGTGGATGCTTCTTGTCTTCCTTATATGATTGCACTCAGTGATTCATTATGTCAGGGAAGCTCAATTACGCTTACAGCGCCTACTGGTGCACAAAGTTATAATTGGACGCTAGGCTCGCCCCCCGGCGCATCGTTAGGCACAACGAATACGATTACTGTGAATGCTGCCGGTACATATTATGTAGAAATGGTTTCTGTCACGAATTGTACTACATATCTAAGTGTAACCGTTGGAATTTATCCTCAACCAACTGCCGCATTTACTCCTACGTTTCCGCCATGCAGTCCCAATTATACTTTCATAAATAACAGTACGATAAGCAGCGGAACAATGTTTTACCAATGGGATTTTGGAGACCCCGCGCTCACGAACGATACTTCCGTCGTCACGAGCCCGGTGTTTAATTATCCAACACCGGGGACATACACAGTAACGCTGATCGTAACGAGTGCAAGTGGTTGCTCTGATACGATAACGCAAGTTGTTAATCCCGGAAATGGTGGATTGGCCTTGTTTCAGGCGAACAGTGTATGTGATGGTTCAACGACGATCTTCACTGATCAGACTACGAACCCAACCTCATGGTCATGGCATTTTGGTGAACCTTCTTCAGGTCCTAGCGATTCTTCGAACGTGCAGAATCCAACGCACACTTACGCTGGTCCCGGTACTTATACAGTTACATTGATTGCAGGAACATCGCCTTGTCCGTCCACCTACACGACAACAGTAGTGGTTAATCCGTTGCCAACACCTGCATACATCTACAATCAGATTTGTGGCGGTCAGACAGTGAACTTTACGAGTACATCATCTATTCTTGCAACAGACACTATTGCTTCTTACGCCTGGAATTTTGGAGATCCCGGTTCCGGAGGTAGCAATACAGCGGCAATTCAAAATCCATCACATACTTTCTCTGCGGTTGGAACTTATACAGTAACCTTGGTTGTGACTTCAACGAACGGTTGCACTTCTACTACAACTCAGGTTCTCAACGTTGGTCCTTCTCCTGTAGCTTCATTCACTGCAACAACAGTTTGTACCAACACGCCGATGCAGTTCACGAACAATTCGCAGAACGCAACAAGCTATCTCTGGAATTTCGGAGATCCATTAACGCTTGCAGATACCAGTAACGTAACGAATCCAACTTATATGTATACCACCGCGGGCACATATACGGTTGTATTAATTGCTGAGCCGGCATCCAACTGTTTTGACACAGCTCAAATCGTAGTTACCGTTGCGCCTGGACCGCAAGTTGCCTTCTTATCTCCTGCGGTTTGTGATGGAATGCCTCTGATGTTCACTGATCAGTCAATCATTGCTTCAGGAGCGATCACGCAATGGGATTGGGATTTTGGTGTTACGACTTCTCCTTCAGATACAAGTGATTTGCAAAGTCCGAATTTCATTTATCCAACGTCGGGTTCATATACAGTTACACTTACTTGTACATCAAACAATGGATGCACAACAACGTTGACGCAACCAATTACAATTCATGCAAATCCAACAGCCAGCTTCACTGCCAATACGGTTTGCATTGGTTCGCCGACGACTTTCACTGATATGTCTTTGCCGGGTTCAGGAACACTGAATGTTTGGGGTTGGGATTATGGTGATGGTTCTCCTT
The DNA here is from genome assembly GCA_964495745.1 of uncultured Chryseobacterium sp. Lineage (GTDB taxonomy): Bacteria > Bacteroidota > Bacteroidia > Palsa-965 > Palsa-965. Next base: position 13,010 of record CAZBYM010000028.1, read on the forward strand.
TTGGAAATATGCAGAACTGCACACACACGTATCTTAACGATTCAACGTACAACGTCACTCTGATCGTACAAAATACCAACGGATGTATTGACACTGTTATTCTACAAGCTATCACGGCTCCTCAACCTGTAGTTATTTTCACTGCGGATACGTTTGCCGGTTGTCCTCCGTTGTGTGTGAACTTTATTGATCAAACTACAATTGCTAGCGGATCAATCACCGGTTGGGAATGGGATTTCGGTGATAGCACAGCAACTTCGTTTGCCCAAAATCCAAATCACTGCTATCCAAACACAGGAGTTTATACTGTAACGTTGACTACGACATCAAACAACGGTTGTGTGCAAACACAAGTATTCCCGAACATGATTGAAGTATATCCAACCCCAACAGCAATCTTCTCAGCAACTCCACCTATTACAACAGTATCTCAAACTACAATAATGTTTACTGACTTATCGCTGGGTAGTCCAGTTGAATGGTTCTGGGATTTTGGCGATGGTTCGACATTAGGAGATACTTCGAATCTTCAGAATGATCAATATTCCTACTCGCAGGAATATGGTTCTAATTACACCGTTCAACTCACAGTGGTTAATCAGTATGGTTGTGTAGACGATACAACACTTGAAATCATTGTTGAGCCTGAGTTTACATTCTATATTCCTAATGCCTTTACTCCGAACGGAGATGGAATCAATGAAGTGTTCTTTGGAACAGGCATTGGTATCGCAAAATATGAAATGTGGATTTTCGATCGCTGGGGTAATTTGATTTTCACTTGCTCAGATATCAATCAATCGTGGGATGGAACCGTTCAGAAAGGAAACGGAGAACTTTGCCAGATTGATGTTTATGTCTGGAAAGTGGCGATTACCGATGTGTTTGATAAACGACACAAGTATGTTGGGCACGTGTCGCTAATAAGATAATAGCCAGGTTAAGGTAATGTTAGAGCCTCCGCATTACTGGAGGCTCTTTTGTTTATGTTAGTGGACTATTATCGAAAAAAAGGCATTCTCTAATCGAGAATGGAAGCTTGAATTGTTAGAATCTTTGCAGATCAGCCCTTTTGAACTATGTGATCTTTTCACTAGCTTTGCTTAGCAAACACTTTTATGAACATGAAAAAGACACTACTCGCTCTTGCGTTGATTTGCAGTGCTACCTATGCATCTGCTCAATACAATTACACTGAGACTGGAACGAATGGCAATACCATCGTTCAAGGACAGTTTAACGCCGATCCTGGCATCCAGACTGGAGACTCAAAGCAGACTACTGCGACCAAAATGATGGCGGTCCATAAAGTCGGTGTTTGGAAATACTGGCATGACAACGGGACGCTTACTTGCGAAGAGCATTATAATTCTTTCGGTACCAGAATTGGGATCTGGAAAACTTGGAACAACGCAGGAGTTGTTCTAACTGAAGTGAATTACACGACTGGTCACGCCATATATTATTACGAGAATGGCACAAAAGCTGAAGAAGGCGATATGAATGCGAACAATCAGCAAATTGGTGCGTGGAAAGGTTGGCATTCAAACGGAACATTAAATTACACCGGCACATTTGACGCGAACGGTAATAAAACCGGAGTTTGGAAGTTCTACGATGAGCGCGGAAACAGCATCGGTACTGAGAATCACTAACAAGGTATCATTTTGAGTAGAAAAGCATCCGACTGTCGGGTGCTTTTTTTTGTTCTTCATTGAGCGTTGTACATTTGGCATTCGCAGGACAAAAGTCAATTCTCAATGTTCAAGACCGGATGAAAATAAAAGAACGCTATCACGCAGTCATAGATTGGTTTGAGAAGCATGTGCCGGTTGCAGAAACTGAATTACATTACTCAAATCCGTATGAATTGCTGGTGTCCGTGATACTTTCTGCTCAATGCACCGACAAGCGGGTAAATCTGGTCACACCTGCATTGTTCAGCCGATTTCCTGAAGCGGAATCATTGGCAGCTGCAAGTTCTGAAGAGGTTTTCACTTACATCAGGAGCATTTCTTATCCAAACAACAAGGCCAAACATCTTGTTGGAATGGCGAAAATGCTAACAGAAGATTTCAAAGGAATTGTTCCATCTGAAATTGATCAGCTCATTAAACTTCCCGGCGTAGGACGAAAAACAGCCAACGTAATAGCTTCTGTAGTGTACCAGAAACCTGCTATGGCAGTTGATACGCACGTATTTCGAGTATCTGCGCGACTCGGCCTCACAAAAGGAGCAAAGAACCCATTACAGGCCGAACAACAGCTTGTAAAGCATATTCCGGAGAACCGTATTGCAGTGGCGCATCATTGGCTGATTTTGCATGGAAGGTATACGTGCACAGCGAGGAGTCCGAAGTGTGGTGAATGTGGGTTTACCAATTTGTGTCTGCATTACGCGAAACACAATTCGAAAAAACGAACCTGATTCTACTATCGTAGGTATGTTGAAATGCAAATTTCAGAGGTGACCCCATCAGTCCACATGTAGCTCACATAAAATTCTCCCTGTGAAAAGTTATTTATTGTTCCAGATGCCGAAAGGAGTGAACCGATCGCACCAAGTGGCTGACTAGGAATGTTGATTGAAGCACCAGAAACGTAAGCGGTCACACTGATCGCTGTTCCGAATGCGCCAAAATTATTAATGCTAATTGCTCCATTAGTGGTTGTGCTAACATTCACAGTTGCAGCATACGCAAATGGCGACCTTACCTGGCAAGTGTCATGAATGTTGCCATAGACGCCGCCTAAAAATTCAGCCTGGTTCGCAACGATTACATAAACCGTATCATCTGAAAGGTTGCTATCTGAATCCATCACAAAATACCGTAGAAAATAAGTTCCTGCCAGATTTTGGTTGACATTTCCGGAAATACTGATGAGGGCCGAAAGGTCTCCTTCCTGCGGATCGTTCGCTGTTGCAGAAGGAATATTAAAAGATGAATTGAGAATATGCGTAATTGTGTCACCACAACTAAGCGTAAGAACCGGTGAAATAGTATCCTGTATTGGAAAATTGAGAGGAGGTCCGAAAACTATTGAATCATCACGTCTGCAAGAATTTAGCATTACGAGAATTGACATAAAGGCGACATAACAGACTTTTTTCATGGGAAATTAGTTTGGCCAATACAATTTAGTCAAATAATTGCACTCTTAAATTTGATTGGCAATGACTTACGAGTTGGGACAAGGAGGTTCCAATGAGTAGGATTACTTCGTCAGTAAGGAATCTGGTAAATAGAGAGTATCGGTTCTTAAAAGTAGCACGGTGTCAGTCTTTTCGATGGTATCTACTTTCAGTATGGTGGTTTGTTCTGTGGGCAATTGTAGGATATATTTTTTCGCCAGATCGCTGAGTCCCGGAGCGAGGATGCCGAACAGCAATCCGCCTATTCCAATCAACCACCAATACTTTTCTCTAAAAGGACGATCATCCTTCTTATTTTCAATAGCCGCTAATCTCAGGTACTCCGCTTTGCCCTTATCTGTCAGCTTAATTTTCATCTCCCTGCCTGCACCTTCGGTCTCAATATAAAAAGCCTTTTCAAATTCGCTTAACATTTGCTGCGGTGTTTGCGGAGCCATAATTTGCTCTAAGCCATCACAAGTTGCACCCCATGTTACATATTTGTTTACGAAGGAATCGAAACCTTCCCGATAAGAATATAAAAATGACAGGCAGGCGTATTTGTTTTCTGGAGTCAGCATATTGCAAGATAGAAAAAGCCCCGTTTCCGAGGCTTCTATTTGCTTATTCCGCTGTGAGTGAGTCCCCAACTCGTAAGTCATTGCCTTTATTTATGATTCACCGCGCCGGTCGCATAGTACGGTTCACGCGTGGCGATTTAAACTGATCACTTTGATCGCTAAACGCGACAAGTGCGAGAAGTCCAACAACTGCGACGCACGCGCCGATGAGCAGTGCCGTATTGTCTGCCGATTGAGACGATTTGCCTTACGGCTTTCGCAACTCTGCCGTTGCTTGTATCGTTTACGTGAATTGCTGTTTAGTAACCATTCATTTCACTACTTTAGACTGATCAACCTCTAAAAATTATGCACAGTTATAAATCATGGACTTGCACTTTACTGATTGTTTGTGCAATGACGCAATCTGCTTGGGCGCAAAATACCCGGATGTGGGCAACTTATTTTGGTGGTGCAGATCGTGAAGATGGTCATTGCGTAGCAACTGATGATTCCGACAACGTTTTCATTTGCGGTACAACAGATAGTCAGGCAAATATTTCATTTAATGGTCACCAAAATACCTACGGGGGAGGACTTCATGACGCCTTTCTTGCCAAGTACAATTCTACAGGCGCACTCATATGGGCAACCTATTTTGGCGGAACCGGAGATGATTGGGGCTATAGTGTAGATGTTGACACTTTAGGCAATGTGATAATAACAGGGCAAACCGC